>QZJD01000053.1 GCA_003604995.1 Desulfobulbus sp.
GCGTGGTGGTGTCGGCCACGCGCAGGCGTACCCAGGGTACGTCGAGCATTGGCCGAACCCGCCACAACGCAGTAGATCGGACTTTTTGCGACGCCATCATTTTTGACTGGAAAAAAACAGGGATATTAGGGTATTTATAGCACCGCCGATGTATAATCGCTGATTTTCCCATTCTTGGATTAAAGGAGCAGAACCTCATGTTGAGTATATTGCGCAAGCGTGCCCAGTCCACCGTCATCCAGATCGTGGTCCTTATTATTGCCATCGTCTTTGTCTTCTGGGGGGTGGGGACCAACTTGGGCGGCCGTCGCAATACTCTGGCCACGGTCAACGGCGAGGAAATTCCCTTTGACGCATTTCAACGCAATTACGACAATGCCGTGGATAATCTGCGGGTCCAGTTCGGCGGTTCTATTCCCCCGGGGTTTCTGGAAGGGCTCGGCCTGAACCGGCAGGTCCTCAACCAGCTGATCCAGGCTGAAATCCTGCGCCAGGGAGGCCGGGAAATGGGAATCATGGTCAGCAAACTGACCACCCAGGATGAAATCAAAGATATGAGCGTGTTTCAAACGAACGGCCAGTTCGATCTGAATCTGTACAAGGCGGTTCTGGAGCAGAATCGGATGAACCCGACGTCCTTTGAAACCGGTCTGCAAAATGATCTGCTGGCCAGGCTGGTGAGCGAGGCCATTCAGGGCTTTGCCGAGGTGCCGGACAGTCTGATTGCCTCACGGCATGATTACAGCAGGGAGCAGATCCGGCTCGTTTACAGCGCGGTGAAGAGCGAAGACCTGCGGGACGCGGTGGAGGTGAACGACAAGGATCTGGCGGCCTGGTATGAGCAGCGGAAGAATGACTATCTGCCGCCGCCCATGAGCAAGTTGCAGTATCTGTTTTTTAAGTATGACGAGGATCTCGACCAGGTCACGGTCAGTGAAGAGGCTCTCAAGGCCAGGTATGAGGCGGAACGCGACAAATATTTTCAGCCTGAGCAGCGCCGGGCCCGGCATATCCTGCTGCGGGTGACGGAACAGGACGATGTCCAGACCAGGGCCGACAAAAAAAAGAAGGCGGAGGAGATCCTGGCCGAGGCCAGGGCGGGCAAGGATTTTGCGGAACTGGCCCGCCAACATTCCGAGGATTCTTCTGCTGAAAACGGCGGCGATCTTGGGTTCTTCAGCAAGGGCGCCATGGTCGAATCCTTTGACAGCGCGGTATCCCAGCTGAAGCCTGGTGAAATCAGCCCGGTGGTGGAGACGGTCTTCGGCTATCATATCATCAAGCTTGAAGAGATCCGGGAGGCGACCACCCGTTCCTTCGAGCAGGTCAAGGAGGAGCTGGCCGACCAGATTCGGCGCCAGGATGGCAAGGGCCTGACGTTCAAGAGGGCCTCACAGGCCTATGAAGATATCTTCCGCGCCGGCAGCCTGGCCAGATATCAGGAGAGCCATCAGGAAGCGGTCAAGGAAACTGATTTTTTCAGCCGCAACGAACCGCCCGCGGAACCGGTTTCCGATCCGCAGTTTCTGCAGGCGGCTTTTTCCCTGAAAAAAGGGGAACTGAGTTCCATCATCGAGACCGGTAAAGGGTATGCCATCGTTTTCGTGAGCGACACCCAGGTTCCGGCCGCCCCGGAATTGAGCGAAGTGCGGCAACAGGTCGAAGCCGCTTTTCGGGTGGAAAAAAGCGTGGAGTTGGCAAAGGCGAGGGCGGAAACATTGTTGAAGGAGGCGCGGGACAAGAAAAGTTTGCGCGAGGCCGCCCCGAAGGAGATAGCGGTTCAGGAATCAGGGGCGATCCTTCGCTCCAATCCGGCCAGCAGCGGTGAGGTGCCCGCTCAGGTGGTGCAGCAGGCCTTTGGCCTGACCATGAAAGAACCGCTGCCCGCGGAACCGGTGGCCATCGGTGATACCTTTTATGTGTTTCAGCTCCTGGAGAAAAGTCTTGCGGAGAAGTCCCTGGACGACAAGGAAAAAGATCAGCTCCGTCAGCAGTTGCTGGCCGCCGCGGAAAACGACCTGATGGCCGACTGGCTGACCTGGATGCAGAGTCGAGCCGAAATCTGGGTCAACGAAGATCTGCTGAAATAGCGGGTGCCGGATATCTGCACCGGCATCCTTGTCGGGAAGCGTCCTTTCAGGGGGCGGACCGCGGTCCGCCCCCTGAAAGGACGCTTCTGTTTTACGGAATGGGGCACGGGCCTTCCTCCGGCCGGTAAGCCGGGGGCGGCCCTTTCCGCCTGACCCTCCGGCCCGGCCGACCCGAAACCTTCATGCTTTTTATGTTCAAGAAACCAGTCGTTCATGGTACTATGCTTCCCTGTTGATTTTTTTCGGGGGCAGCAGTTGCCGGTCCCGCAAGACTGCGGTACTCAACCCGGCAACCGATGTAACGTGTTGCATTCTGAGTGGCGGATGGTCGGTGCTTTATGTTGTTGCGACCTGGCCGTGGTTGATGACCCCGCTATACGTCAAATTACCGGTGGGCGCAGCGGGGCATTCACGATGCATCCGAATGCCCCGACCTGGGAATCGTTTTTCGCCTGATTCCGACATTTTTTTAAGGATTTCATGACCGCGGATCACCAACAGCATAACCTGGCGGATTTTGCTGCCCTTCCTCCCCTGGAGCAGGCCATTCTCCTTCTCGTCTCGGTTATCTACGAACCCGTTGCCGGTACCTTTCTTTCGCCCTGCCTGGTCCGGGCGGATTTCGGCGAACTCGGGACGTTCCGGCCGACCCGTGAAGCCCTGGAGGCGGCGTTGACCCGGTTGCGGGCCGGCAATTTCCTGAACGAAAAAAACCGGATCCCGCAGCCACTCGTGGAGTTTATCGCCCGGGAAGCGGTGCGCAGAGGGATCTTTTCCCAGTTGGCCGCCCTGGTGGAGAAAGTGGCTCCGGTTTCCTATCAGGCCGGCAAATGGTCAACTCGTTGCAGGCGAGCCATGCGGCAGTTCCGCATCGGGGTTTACGAAAGCGATTTTGAGAAAATCGATGAGGCCAAGTCCTTTTTCGATGAGAACTGCCGGCAACGGATGGGGGGGAAAGTCCCGGCAATCCCGGTTGTCGCGGAAGCATTTGCGCCGGAGTGGTTCGGGACCCTGCCCGGTTCCTTGCAGTTTTATCTGCTGGAACAGGTTCTGCGCTACAGCATGGATCAGCTCCAGCACTATCCTTCCGTCCTTGCCTATCTCGGGGATGAAGGGGCGCTGACCATCGGTCCCGATGAGCAGGTGCCGTTTCATCGGTTGCTGGCCGGCTACTCTCTCCTGCAGGGGCGCTTTGCCGACCTGGAGGATCTGCTCGCCAGGCATGCCGATTCCTTCAGGGCCTCGGGTTTTGCCGGAACATTGGCCTTCCTGCGCGGCGATACGGAGCGGGCCCATCTTCTGTTCAGCGAGGATCTGCGCCAGCTCCATGCGTTTTCAGGTGATCGGTCCGCCTTTTTTTTCGGCCTGCCGGGCCTGTTCTGTGTGCTTGCCCTGCTGGACAGGAATCAGGTCGGCGACCGCCTGCTGATCAAACAGTACATCGCCATTGCCCTGGCTCGCTATCAAGGCTGCCCGGAAGAGGTTCCCTACCTGTTCATCGATGCCCTGGTCGGCTCCCTGGACGGCTCCCTGCCGGATATGAAGGCGCTCACCGAACAGCTCCGGGCGGACGAAAGCAGTCTGACCCGATTTGTCTCGGGACTCTGTCTCTGCTGGATGGGCGTGGAAGTTCCCGAAGATTTCAGGAGATCTCTGGTTTCCGTCTACGAGCGAGCTGCCGACCAGGGCTTTGCCTGGCTGGCAATGGAGTCGGCTTTTCTTCTCAATGAACTTGTCCCGGAAAATCAGGAGGACGGCTATGGCCGGGCGGCGGCTGAATTGCGTTCCCGACTCGGCTGTCGTTCCGTGGTCAATATCATCGCCACGGAACGTTCCTGGAAACACAGCCTGCAGGAGCTGATCAGTCTGTCCAGCGCGGTCCGCGAGCAGGAGCAGACCACCCGGCTGGTATGGCTGGTGAACTATGCCAAGGGTCGTCTCTCCTTTCAGCCCAGGGAACAGAAGCGCAAGGCAGACGGAACCTGGAGTAAAGGTCGCTCCATATCCTTGAATCGTCTTCTGGAACAGCGGGACCTTGACTTTCTCACCGTCCAGGACCGGCGGATCTGTGCATCCCTCCATCTCCTGCATGAGGAATCTCCGGGCAAAAGCGGCGGATACGGCTTTGATCCGGAAATAGCCCTGCCGGCCCTCATCGGTCATCCCCTTGTTTTTCTGGAAAAATCACCACAGACCCCGGTGGAGATCGTGGCCGGTGAGCCGGAACTGCTCGTGGAGCAGCAGGGCGAGTATCTGTTCATCCATTTTACCCAGGACATCGGCGAGGGTAAGGTGGTGGTCTGGCAGGAGACTCTGACCAGGTTCAAGGTGATCCAGATCGACGACAATCATCGCCGCATAGCCGGGATCACCGGGCGCAAGGGATTGCGGGTGCCGGTCACCGCCAGCAGCCAGGTCCTGGAGGCCATCGGCCGTCTCGGCTCGCTGATGACCGTTCATTCGTCGGTGGGTGTCGATATCGGCAGCCAGAACGTGGAGGCGGTGGAGGCCGATCCCACCATCCATCTGCACTTCATCCCGTACGGCAGCGGTTTTCGCCTGGAGATGTTCGTCAAGCCTTTCGCGGTCGGCGGCCCCTATCTGAAACCCGGTGCCGGCGTGGCCAATCTGCTCGCCGATGTCAACGGCCGGCGTCTGCAGACCCGGCGCAATTTGCGCCTGGAAGAGGAAAAGGCCCGGGAGATCGAGGAGGGCTGCCCCATCCTCGACCTGGCCATTGATCTCGAAGAGGGCAATGTGCGGGAGTGGCACCTGCTCGATCCGGAGGAATGCCTCCAGGCCCTGTTGGAGTTGGAAGAGGTGCGGGACAAGGTGGTGCTGGAATGGCCCGAGGGCGGCAAGCTCTCGGTGCGTCGGCAGGCCGGGGTCAATCAGCTTAATCTCAATATCCGCACCAGCCAGCAGGACTGGTTCGGAGTCAGCGGCGGCCTGGTGCTCGACCAGGATGAGGTCATCGAGCTGAAAAGCCTGCTGGACAGCGTGAAGTTTTCCCGCAGCCGCTTCATTCCCATCGGCGACAGCCAGTTTATCGCCCTGACCCAGGAGTTCCGCAAGCGCCTGGAGGAATTAATGCTTCTCTCGGAGAGCAGGGATGGCGGCGAGGGTGATGAGGTGTTCATTCATCCCCTGGCCGCGCTTGCCCTGGATGATCTGACCCGGGAGGCGAAGACCAGCGCCGATGAAGGCTGGCAGAGGCAGCTGCGCCTTGTCCAGGAGGCCCAGTCCCTGACCCCGGAGGTGCCCTCCACCCTGCAGGCCGAGCTGCGTGATTACCAGGCCGAGGGGTTTGTCTGGATGGCGCGTCTTGCTCATCTAGGGGTCGGCGCCTGCCTGGCTGACGACATGGGATTGGGCAAAACCCTTCAATCCCTGGCGGCAATCCTGTATCTGGCAAAAGCAGGGCCCACCCTGGTGGTGGCGCCGACCTCGGTATGCATGAATTGGGAACAGGAAATCATCCGCTTCGCGCCCACCCTCAACATCCATTTTTTCAGCGGCGCGGAGCGCAAGGACCTGGTATCCGGTCTCGGCAAGTTCGACATCCTGATCACCAGCTACACCCTTCTCCAGCAGGAAATCAAGCTGCTGGAAACCGTGGAGTGGCAGAGCATCGTCCTTGACGAGGCCCAGGCCATCAAGAACGCCGGCACCAAGCGGTCCCGGGCGGCCATGCGCCTCAAGGGCCGGTTCCGTCTGATCACCACCGGTACGCCCATCGAGAACCATCTGGGTGAACTGTGGAATCTGTTCCGCTTCATTAACCCGGGTTTGCTCGGGTCCTACAAGCAGTTCAACGCCCGCTTCGGCATTCCCATTGAAAAGCATCAGGATCGCGATGCCCGGCGCAAGCTGAAAAAGCTCATCCGGCCCTTTATGCTGCGCCGGATCAAGGCGCAGGTCCTGGATGAGCTGCCGCCCCGCACCGAAGTCTCCCTGCGGGTGGAGATGAAGCCGGAGGAAATGCATTTCTACGAGGCCCTCCGCCAGCAGGCTCTGGAAAACATCGAGGGCAGCGCGGAGAAGACCGGCCGCCACTTGCAGATCCTTGCGGAGATCATGAAGCTGCGCCGTGCCTGCTGCAATCCCCGGCTGGTTTCTCCGGATATCGACATCTCATCCACCAAGATGGAGGTCTTTGCCGCGGTGGTGGATGAACTTTTGGGCAGCAGGCATAAGGCACTTGTTTTCAGTCAGTTTACCGGACATCTGGCCCTGATCAGGGAATACCTCGACGAGAAGAAGATTTCCTATAAATATCTGGACGGCACGACCCCCACCCGGGAACGGCAGCGCCAGGTGGAATCTTTCCAGGAGGGGGAGGGCGATCTGTTTTTGATCAGCCTGAAGGCCGGCGGACTTGGTCTTAACCTGACCGCGGCCGATTACGTCATCCACATGGACCCCTGGTGGAATCCGGCGGTGGAAGACCAGGCGGCGGACCGGGCGCATCGCATCGGCCAGAAACGGCCGGTGACGGTCTACCGGCTGGTCACCGCCAACACCATTGAGGAAAAGATCGTCAAGCTGCACCAGGAGAAAAGGGACCTGGCCAACTCGTTGCTCGAGGGCTCCGACGTCAGCGCGCGGATCAGCGCCGACGAGCTGCTGGCCCTGATCCGGGAAAAATGATGACTTGGTAATTGAGGACAGGAGATGACCATTCGAACGCTAAGGGTTGAAACGGAACAGGGACGGCAGTTCGTCGGCGATCTGCGAAACAGGTTCAGCTTCGGAGACGGAGGTTGCCGCGACAGCGTGGCGACGATCATCGAGGAGGTGAAAACGCGGGGCGACGAGGCTGTGGTTGATTACACCCGCAAGTTCGACGCGCCGATAATGACCGTCGCCGGGTTGCGGGTAAGCGACGAGGAGATCGAGACGGCCGTCCGGGAAGTGGAGGAGTCGTTTCTGGCTACCCTTCGCCTGGCCGCGGAGCGGATCAGATGTTTCCATGAACGGGAGATGGAGGATTCCTGGCTGCTGACCCGGGACGACGGTACGGTGACCGGTCGCCTGGTCCGGCCGGTGGATTCCGCGGGACTGTACGTGCCCGGTGGGCAGGGCGGTTCCACGCCTCTGGTTTCTTCGGTGTTGATGAACGGCATCCCGGCCCTCATCGCCGGAGTGGGGCGGCGGGTGATGGTGACCCCGCCCGATGCCCAGGGCCGGATCAATCCGGCGCTCCTGGTCGCGGCGCGAGAAGTCGGGATTACGGAAATTTACAAATGCGGTTCTGCCTGGGCCATCGCCGCCCTGGCCTACGGCACCGCGACCATTCCGGCGGTGGACGTGATCGTCGGCCCCGGCAACCAGTATGTGGCCGAAGCCAAGCACCAGGTCATGGGCCGGGTGCGCATCGATATGATCGCCGGTCCCAGTGAGGTGCTGATCGTCGCCGACGAAGAGGCCGACCCGGCGTTCATCGCCGCTGACCTGCTGGCCCAGGCCGAGCATGACCCGCAGGCCCTGGCCCTGCTCCTCACGACGAGCGAAGAGGTGGCGGCGCGCACCGTGGCGCAGCTTGAGCGGCAACTTCCTCGCCTGAGCCGTCAGGAGGTGGCCCGCCGGTCTCTTTTCGAGCGGGGAGCGATTCTCCTGGTCACTGACCTGGAGGAGGCAATGCATGTTGCCAATGAGATCGCCATCGAGCACCTGGAACTGCAAGTGCGGGATCCCTGGCAATGGCTGCCCCGGGTGCGGCATGCCGGGGCCGTGTTCCTGGGCGGCTTCACCCCGGAGGCGGCCGGCGACTATGTGGCAGGACCCAACCACGTTCTGCCCACCATGGGCACGGCCCGTATCGCCTCGGCCCTGGGCGTGGAGACCTTTCTCAAGAAGAGTTCCATCATCTCCTATTCCAGGGAAGCCCTGTTCAACGATGCCGACCATATCCGCCTGTTGGCCAGGCTGGAGGGGCTGACCGCCCATGAGCGGTCGGTAACGGTGCGGGTGGAACAGGCGGCAAGGTCCTGAGCCGTGGTCAGTGCCATGGAACAGGAAGCGGAGCGGCTGCTCCGCCTGGGACTGCAACGGCAGTTGCTCCAGCTGCCGGACGGGGCGCTCGGTCATCTTCTCACCTACTGCCTGGAGTTGGAGAAATGGAACCGCAAGGTCAACCTCCTGGCCAAGGATACCCCGCTCTCCGATATCGTTGACAAGCATTTCCTTGATTCCCTGACTCTGGTTCCGCTTCTGGACCGGTTGCTGCCGGAAGGGGGGAGGCTGCTGGATGTGGGCAGCGGCGCCGGCTTTCCCGGCCTGGCGGTGAAAATCGCCCGGCCTGCCTGGACGGTGACCCTGCTCGAACCTCGCGAGCGGCGGGGGATCTTCCTGCGCCACGTCATCCGAACGCTTAACCTTTCGCAGGTTCGTGTCGAACCCTCCCGTATCGAGGAGGGACGGCTGGCACCGGAGTATCAGGTCGTCACCGGACGGGCGGTGGCCGAGGTTCCTTCTTTCCTGGCCATGGTCGAGGGGGTGGCCGCGCCGAATACCCATGTGGTGTGCATGCAGGGGGAGGAGGGTCGGCAGGAGCTGGTTACCGGCGACCGGGTCGGCGCCTTTGTCTGTATCGGGGTGGAGGAGACCAGGCTGCCGATCAGCGGTGCCCGTCGCTTTCTTCTGCTGTTTCGCCGGAACCTCTGATTCCCGCAAGGTACGCAAGGTCTCATTCTGCATCGAACGGCGGGTTCAGCGCCTGGTGCAGAACCCGGCTCAGTTCATCGAGGCGGTAGGGCTTGTTGACCGCGGCCTTGAAGCCGTATTTCCCGTAGTCGGCGACCACCGGGTCGCTGGAGTAGCCGCTGGAGACGATGCCCTTCACCTCGCCGTCAAGCTCAACAAGTCTGGCCATGGTTTCCCTGCCGCCCATTCCACCGGGGATGGTTAAGTCAAGGATGACGCAGGCAAAGGGGCTGCCCTCGTCCAGGGCCTTTGCATAGGCGGCAAGGGCTTCCTGGCCGTTGACGACAAGAGTGGGGCTGTAGCCGAGCTCCGTGAGCATCATGCCGGCCACCTCGCGGACGGTGTCGTCGTCATCCATGACCAGGATGCGACCCGCGCCTTTGAGGATTTCGCGGGGAGCTTCCCGCTCTTTTCCCGTTGGGGCTTCCGCCGCGGGCAGGTAGAAGGTGAAGGTCGTTCCCAGGCCTTCCTGCGAGGCTACCGTGATGCAGCCGCCATGCCGTCTGATGATGGAGTATACGGTGGAGAGTCCCAGGCCGCTGCCGGTTTTCTTGGTGGTGAAATAGGGGTCAAAGACAAAGGGCAGTTGATCGGCCGGGATCCCTGACCCCTGATCGCTGCAAGTCACCCGTACATACCTGCCCGGATCCAGGGGGAGCGAATCTTCCCCCTCGGTGATGAAATTGGTCGCGCGGACGGTCACGGTCCCGCCGTCGGGCATGGCCTGATTGGCGTTGATGATCAGGTTGTTCATGACCTGGGCAATCTGGCCACTGTCCGCGAGAACCGGCCGGAGATCGGCGGCTATCTCGAAGTCGAAAAGACAGTTCGAGCCGCGCAGGGTGAATTCGACACTCTCCCGCAGAAGCTGATCCAGGCTGATGACCTTTTTAATGGGAGCACCCCCCTTGGCAAAGGTCAGCAGCTGCTGGGTGAGTCCCCGCGCCCTCATCACCGCCTTTTCAGCCATTTCCAGCTTGGAGACGATCGCGGAAGCCGGATCGGCGGAAATCCTGGCCAGGGAGATGTTGCCGAGGATCGCCGTGAGCAGGTTGTTGAAATCATGGGCGATACCGCCGGCCAGTTGACCGATGGCCTTCAGCTTCTCCAGCTTGGAGATTTCTGATTCCAGCAGCCGTTTTTCCGAGATATCCCGGAAGACAAGGACCACCCCGAAGAGATTGCCCCGCTGGTCGAGAATGGGCGCGGCGCTGTCGGTGATAAATCGCTCCCAGCCGTCCCGGGCGATGAGGACCGCCCCGGCGGTGATATTGACGGCCCGGCCCGTGCTGATTACCCGCTGGACCGGGTTTTCAATGCGTTTCCGGGTGGTAAAGTCCACCACATGGTACACCTCCTCCAGGGGTTGTCCTACCGCCTCGTCCATGGGCCAGTCGCAAAGATATTCCGCAACCCGGTTGAGCATGAGGATGTTGCCCTTGAGATCGGTGGTAATCACCCCGTCGCCGATGCTGCGCAGGGTGATCGCCAGGCGTTCCTTTTCCATGGCCAGCAGGTTTTCCGCGGATTTTCGCAGGGTGATATCCTGGAAGCTTTCAACGATGCCGACCACCTCGCCGGCCGCGTTGCGATAGGGGCGGGCGGTGACGATGAAATAGGACGGTTTTCCCGCCTCATCAATCTTCGCGCACTCCTCCACCACCTCCTCTTTGCCCTGGCTGATGAGCTTGACCGGGCATCGGTCGGTATTGCAGGCGGAACCCGGGCGGGAGGTATAGCATTTCAGGGTGGCTTTTTTGCGTCCGTCCCCTTCGAACATTGCATAATACGCGGCGTTGGCCTTGATGATATCGTATCCGGTACTGGTGATGCAGATGGGAATGGAGCTGTTGAAGATGTTGTCCATGGAGGCCTGCGCCTCCCGCAGCTCGTGCTCTGTTCGTGCCTGCTTGGCGATTTCTTTTTGCAGTTCGTCGGATTTGCGGATCAGGTCGGCATGAGCGGCGGCAAATTTATTTTTCTCGGCGATGAGCTGTTCAATGGTCCTGCGACTGAGATTGATGACCAGAAGGACAAAAAGGGCGCCGGCCAGGAAGACCAGAGCGGAGACCAGTTCGAGAATCCGCTCTTTCTGGAGCAACTGAAGAAGCGCATATCCGCAGTAGCCCGAAAAGAAAAAAAACATCAGCAGGCTGATGACGTACCAGCGGCCCTGAAACTCAAGGGGGACGGAACGCCTGACCCTGAGACCGATACGGATGGCCGCGGCCATGATCAGGGTGCCGGCAGCCACCATGAGGATATTGATCAATTGAAAGGACGTCATTTCGAGGCACCTGTCGCCTGCTCGGCCCGGAGCGTGTCTGAGCCCGGGACGGGCTTGTTCCCGTGGAAACCGCATCCGGTCAATTGCCGGTCTGGCGTATTTGCGCGGGCAAAGGGGCTATTGCTGGCAAAATGAATTATTTCCATTTTCAGCATTGTAAAAAAATATACTGATTTTGGCAATATGAACAAAAACGAGCAAAATTACGGGTACTTGTTTTTTCTATGAGTAACAATGGCGCACGGATCAGGTGGCGATGCGGTCGTTTACCTACCACAATGAGGTGGCGGTGAAAAGAGGAAAGAACAAATTCTGGTCAAAATTGTTCTGATTTGGTATGAAGAATTTTTTTTATGCGGGACTGGCAAAACTGACAACCTCGTAGATATTCAAAAAGGCGAGCGTCCGTCACTGTGACTTCAGCAAGTTGCACGGATCGCCGGCGTCAGTTCCGTACTTGTGCGGGATTGACCAAACTGAAAGGGAATAAAAAAACGATGAAGAACATAGCAGTGTTGGCAGGAGACGGCATCGGTCCCGAAGTCATGGCCGAGGCCATCATGGTGCTCGATGCGGCCCAGGAGAAATTCGGCTTTCGCCTCCGGTACACCAAGGCCGATGTCGGCGGTATCGCCATTGACAACCATGGCGAGGCTCTGCCCCCGGCCACGCTGAAGACCTGCGAACAATGCGACGCCATCCTCTTCGGCTCGGTGGGCGGTCCGAAATGGGAATCCCTGCCGCCGGAGCGCCAGCCGGAACGCGCAGCCCTGCTCCCTCTGCGCAAGCATTTTGATCTGTTCTGCAACTATCGGCCGGCCCGGGTGTTCAAGTCCCTGGCCGGGGCCTGCCCTCTGCGGCCGGATATTGTCCGCGACGGCTTTGATGTGCTGGTGGTGCGGGAACTCACCTCGGGCATCTATTTCGGCAAGCCCAAAGGAAGAGAGGGCGCCGGCCCCGAAGAAAAGGCCTGGGACACCCTGGTCTACACCCGCGCCGAGATCGAGCGGATCGCCCACATGGCCTTTGGCGCCGCTCGCCTGCGCCGGAAAAAGGTCACCTCGGTGGACAAGGCCAATGTCCTGACCACCATGGTCCTCTGGCGGGAGGTGGTCATGCAGGTTGCCAAGGAGTACCCGGACGTGACCCTCAACCATATCTATATCGACAACGCTACCATGCAGCTGGTACGCGATCCGCACCAGTTCGACGTCATGCTCTGCGACAATATGTTCGGCGACATTATCTCCGACGAGGCGGCCATGCTCACCGGTTCCATGGGAATGCTTGCCTCGGCCAGTCTGAACAGCGACAACTTCGGCCTGTTTGAGCCGGCGGGCGGCTCGGCCCCGGACATCGCCGGCCGGGGCATCGCCAATCCCATCGCCCAGATCCTGTCCGCGGCGATGATGCTGCGCTACAGCCTTGGCCAGGAAGAAGCCGCCGCGGCCATCGAGGCCGCGGTTACCACCACCCTGGAGCAGGGGATCATGACCGCCGATATCGCCGTGGACAAGTCACGGGCGGTGAATACCCGGCGGATGGGTGAGGCCATTGTCCAAAACCTGCTTGCCTGATGACGGCCGAACCATGAACCGTCGCGTCAACATCCTGCTGGTCGCCAACCAGGCCTCCACGGAACTGGCCCGCTCCGTGGCCGCGCATCTACGTGTTTCCTTCACCGAGATGGTACGCAAGCGGTTTGCCGACGGTGAACTCTACCATGCCTTTCCCTGCGATGTCTCCGGCCGGGACGTGGTGATTGTCGCGGCTACGCCCGACGACTCCGCCCACCAGGAACTGGTGGACCTGATCGCCGGCGCCCGTTTCTGGAACTGCCGGACGGTCAACGCGGTGATTCCCTATCTGGGTTATTCCACCATGGAACGGGCCAGACCCGATTCCGGCGAGATCCCCAAGGGGATTACCCGTACCCGGCAGATATTCAGGGCCAGGCCGGACTACGTGGCCTTCATCGATCTCCATTCCGAGGCGGTGCTCCATGCCCATGCAGGAGAGGTCAAGACCATGAATCTGTGGACCGATAACCTGGCCGTGCGGAAGATTCAGGAGATCGGGGTGGAGGATTATGTGCTGGTCTCCCCGGACTACGGGTTCAGCAAGCGGGTGGCGCGACTGGCCGGACTGCTTGGCTGCCCGCATACCGCGGGCAACAAGGACCGCTATGACGTTGACAAGACCATTGTCGGCCAGCTGTCCAGCGCGGTGCGGGACAGATTGGCGATCATCTGCGACGACATGATCCGCACCGGCGGCTCCATGCTCCAGACCGTGGATCGCTGTTACGAGGCCGGCGCGAAGGATGTGATGATCATGGCCACCCACCTGGTCCTCCCCGAGGAGGCGCGGGCCCGGTTCAAGGCCCGGGGGATCAACCGGATCATCGGTTCGGATACCTATCCGGGCCGGCAGAGCGACGATCTGCTGGATATTTATTCGGTGGCGCCGCTGATCGCCGAGGAATTGAAGCATTATCTGCGCATTGAGCAAGAGTTGCCCGTTTAAGGCAACGCTTGCCTGGCATGTTGACAACTGAGCTATAGAAAATTGGCCAAGGGAACAGAAAAGAGGTAGGGAATACGTTATGCGAAAGGTAGGAATTGTCGGCTGGCGCGGCATGGTCGGTTCGGTCCTGATGGAACGGATGCGCCAGGAACAGGATTTTCAGGGGTACGAACCCTTCTTTTTTTCCACTTCCCAGGCCGGGCAGGCCGGGCCGGAGGTCGGCGGCCAGGTCCACCGGCTCCATGACGCCAATGACACGACGTTGCTGGCGAACATGGACATCATCCTCTCCTGCCAGGGCGGCAGCTACACCACCGGGGTCTATCCCGAGCTGCGCAAAAACGGCTGGCAGGGCTACTGGATCGACGCCGCCTCCACCCTGCGCATGGAAAAAAGCGCGGTCATCGTTCTCGACCCGGTCAACCGCGCGGTCATTGACCGGGCGCTGGCCGAGGGGATTAAAGACTACATCGGCGGCAACTGCACGGTATCGCTCATGCTCATGGGCCTGGCCGGCCTGTTTGAACAGGGCTGGGTGGAGTGGATCAGCTCCATGACCTACCAGGCCGCTTCCGGCGCCGGCGCCAAGAACATGCGGGAGCTGGTGACCCAGATGCGCTGCCTCGGCGATCGGAGCGCGCGCCTGCTCGATGATCCGGCCTCGGCCATCCTGGAGATCGACCGCACGGTCACCGAGGGCCTGCGCGACAACAGCCTGCCCACCGCCAATTTCGGCGCGCCCCTGGCGGCGAGCCTGATCCCCTGGATCGACCGAGCCATGGACAACGGCCAGACCCGCGAGGAATGGAAGGGCATGGCCGAGACCAACAAGATTCTCGGCCTGGACGCCAGGCCGGTGCCGGTGGACGGCTGCTGCGTGCGGGTCGGCGCCATGCGCTGCCACAGCCAGGGTTTGACCATCAAGCTGAACAGGGACGTGGGCCTGGACGAGATCAAGTCCGCCATAGCCGGCCACAACCAGTGGGTCTACCTGGTGGAGAACACCAAGGAGGAGACCTTGCGCGAACTGACCCCGGCCCGGGTCACCGGTACCCTGGATATTCCGGTGGGACGGCTTCGCAAGATGACTCTTGGCCCTCAGTACCTGGCCGCCTTCACCGTGGGTGACCAGCTGCTCTGGGGCGCGGCCGAGCCGGTGCGCCGGATGCTGAAGATCGTGCTGGAGCACCTGGGCTGAGCAGCGCCGTAGTACCAGCTGGACCATCGGGCGGGAGGGGCAGTAGCCCGTCCCGCTTTTTTTTTGCGGTACCCGTCGTGGAGTGGAATGTTCTTGTCGCGACTGGCGGCAACTGCCTTGAATTGAAGGATATTTAGTTATTTTGATGCACAGAAGATCAGGAATTGTGTAATTTCATCCGTATGGAAAACAAAGGGCAGATCAAAATCCTGGTGGTGGACGATGAAAAGGTCCATCGCTTCATGCTGACTTCGCTGCTCGGCGAATGGGGTTGGCAGGTCGAAGAGGCGGACGACGGCTCCACCGCGGTGGCCGCGGTGGAGCGGGGTCCTTTTGACGCCATTCTCATGGATGTGCGGATGACCGCCATGGACGGCATGGAGGCCTTGCAGCGGATCAACGCCATTAATCCGGCCATCCCGGTGGTGATCATGACCGCTTATTCTTCCGTGGACTCAGCGGTGGAAGCCATCAAGATGGGCGCCCACGACTATCTGACCAAGCCTCTGGATTTTGAGCGCCTGCGCCAGACCCTGGAGGCCGCCACTCAACACAAACGGCAGGCGGATAACAACGGACCGCTCCTCGACGTTCTGGACCAGGATTGCGGCATCATCGGCAACTCCAGGCCCATGCGCGAGCTGTGGGAATTGATCCTGCGGGTGGCGTCCAGCGAGGCGAATATTCTCATCACCGGCGAATCCGGCACCGGCAAGGAGTTGGTAGCCGCCGCCCTGCACCGGAAAAGTCAACGGGCCGACGGGCCCCTGGTCAAGGTCAATTGCGCGGCCCTGGCCGAGAATCTCCTGGAATCCGAACTGTTCGGACACGAGAAGGGAGCGTTCACCGGGGCGGACCGGCGCCGGGAAGGCCGGTTTGTCCAGGCGGACCACGGGACCCTGTTCCTGGACGAGATCGGTGAAACCAGTCCGGCGATGCAGGCCAAACTCCTGCGTGTGCTGCAGGAGCACGAACTGCAGCGGGTTGGCGGCCAGGAGACCGTTCGGATCGATGTCCGGATCATTGCCGCCACCAACCGGGATCTGGAGAAAGAGGTTGCCGCCGGCCGCTTCCGCGAGGATCTCTACTATCGCCTGAACGTGGTGGTTCTGAACATGCCTGCTCTGCGCGACCGTCAGGGGGACGTCCCTCTGCTGGCCGACTATTTTCTCAAGAGGTTTGCCGAAAAGAACCGGCGGCAGGTCAAGGGCATCACCCCGGAGTGCATGGATCTGCTCACCCGTTATCCCTGGCCGGGCAACGTCCGGGAACTGGAAAACTCCATTGAACGGGGCGTGATCCTCATGCGCGGCGAGTATCTGGACGTGGGGGGGCTGCCTCTTGCGTTGCAACGCTGGGCCGGTGATAATGCAATGCCTCCGGGAGAAAGCGAGGAGCCGGCGACCTTGCGGGACGCGGAGCGCCTGCTCATCGTCAAGACCCTGGAGGAAACCGGGGGCAACCGCAGCGAGACGGCCCGTCGCCTGCAAATTACCCGCAAGACCCTGCTCAGCAAGATCAAAAGCTATAATATTGAATAGGTCATCGGGCCTGTTCACCCCGCGGAGTGTCGACAAGCCCGACTGCGGGATCAAAAAACTGAGGATTTCGCGGTAATCAAAAAAAATATTGCCAATCCCGGCAAAATCCATTTTCGTAGGAAGACCTGTTGACGCGGGTCTGTTCCCGTGGTAGAAGCCGTAATTTCAGCCGAACTCTGCTGTGTTGACTTTTATTTTTTCCCGGGATTCCGCGACAAGCCCGATCCCTGAGGATTATTTATATTTGAAGAGGTGAAGTATGCGTACTGATATCGTCCATATCGGTGCAGGCGAGTTGACCTATGAAATCCGCAACATCGTCAATGTCGGCGAGAAGTTGCAGAAGCTCGGTGTCCGCGTCAACTGGGAGAACATCGGCGATCCGATCGCCAAAGGCGAGGGCATCCCGGACTGGATGAAGGAGATCGTGGTCGAGGCGGTCCGCGACAACGCAACCTACGGCTATTGCCCGACCAGGGGGATTCTCGCCACCCGGCAGTATATCGCCGAGCAGGTCAACAAGTTGGGCGGCGCCCAGATCGATGCCAACGACATCATCTTCTTCAACGGCCTGGGTGACGCCATCTCCAAGGTCTTCGGTTTCCTGAAGCGGACGGCCCGGGTCATCGTGCCCACGCCCAGCTACACCACCCATTCCTCGGCGGAGGCGGCGCACGCCGGCGACCGGCCGGTGACCTATATCCTGGATCCCAATCACCTGTGGTACCCGGATATTGAGGATATCGAAAACCATATCAAGTACAACCCCGCGGTGGCGGGCATCCTGATCATCAATCCGGATAATCCCACCGGCGCGGTCTACCCCGAGCATATTCTGCGCGATATCGTCGATATCGCCGAAAAGAACGACCTGTTCATCATCTGCGACGAAGTCTACCAGAACATGACCTACAACGGCACCACCGCCACCCCCATGGCCAAGGTCATCGGCAACAAGGTGCCGGCGATCTGCATGCGCGGCATCTCCAAGGAAATGCCCTGGCCTGGCAGTCGCTGTGGCTGGATCGAGGTGTACAACGGCCATCGTGATCCGATGTTCGAGAAATATGTCAACTCGATCCTCAACGCCAAGATGGTGGAAGTCTGCTCCACGACCCTGCCCCAGACCGTGCTGCCCAAAATTCAGACCCACCCCCGGTATCCGACTTATCTGGCGGAGCGGATCAAGCGCTATGAGCGCTGCTCGAACATCGCCTATGATATTCTGAAGGACGTCAAGGGGTTGCATGTTAACCGGACCAACGGCGCCTTTTACATGAGCGCTGTCTTCCTGGACGGATTGCTGAACCATCGGCAGACCCTGCCCATTGCCGACGACAGCGTGCGCAAGACCGTGGAAGGCCTGGTCACCGGCCCGGACGTGGCGCCGGATAAACGCTTTGTCTATTACCTGCTCGCCTCCACCGGGGTCTGCGTGGTACCGCTCTCATCCTTTGCCACCGATCTGCAGGGCTTTCGCATCACCCTGCTGGAAAAGGATGAAGAGGAATTCACCAAAATTTTCAAGACCATCGCTGAGAGCATCAAACAGTATCTTCGATCAGCCTGATGCCGGCATGAGTTGACCCGCACCGTTCCGGGCATCCTTGGCGGGTGCCCGGAACCACCTTTCTCACCCCTTCTTTTCTTTTTTTTCTATTCTGTCAGTCACTTGACAAGGGACTGCGCCGTTCTTAAAGTTGCCCACAGGCCGATGAGGCCTTCTGTATTTTATCCTGTTGTTCCCATGTTCTTTATGAAATCTGATCGCTGCTTGTGCCGCGGCCGGTTTCGTCTACTGTTTTGAGGAGAGGAAGGTGTCTGAGGAGAAAGACGTTCTACAGGAAGAGACCGCTGGGCAAGGGCCGGAATTTGCTGAAACCGAGGGCCAGGAGGGGGCAGCCGCTGAGGCGGACCAGCTGACCCGGGAAATTGCGATCCTCCGCCAGGAGGCTGATGAGAACCGCGATCGGCTGCTCCGTCTTGCCGCTGAGTTTGAAAATTATAAGAAACGGATGGAGCGGGAACGCGAATCCCTGCTCAAGTATGCAGGGGAAAACATCCTGCGGGAATTACTGGTGACCGTCGACAACCTGGAGCGTGCCCTGGAACAGGGAACGGCCGAGTCTGCTGATTCTTCGAAGCAGCTGGTATCTCTTCTGGAAGGGGTGGAGCTGACCAGGAAGAACCTGCTTTCCGGCCTGGAGAAGTTCGGAGTGAGCCCGGTGGAAAGCGTCGGCCGGCCCTTTGATCCCAATGAGCAGGAAGCCCTGACCATGGAAGCCAGCTCCGATGTCCCGGCCAACCATGTACTGCGCGAATTCGTGAAGGGCTACCGGTTCAAGGACCGGCTTTTGCGGGCCGCCAAGGTCGTTGTTTCCGCTGGGCCGCAGTAAGCGAAAACCTCGCTACGAGAACATTGCGGCTTTGACGATAAGTGATTGAAAATGGAGCTGATTTGCGGGGCATTTGCTTGACAACCGCTGATTCATGCACATTATACATTGTACGGTTGCCGGCAGGTGCCGGTTTGCATATTCTACCAAGTGAAATGATATAAGGAGCAGGAGAAGATGAGTAAGATCATAGGAATAGATCTGGGTACGACCAATTCGTGCGTGGCGATCATGGAAGGCGGCGACCCGAAGGTCATTGCCAATGTCGAGGGCAACAGGACCACCCCGTCCATCGTGGCCTTCAATGATAGCGGCGAGCGGTTGGTGGGCCAGGTCGCCAAGCGGCAGGCGGTCACCAATCCGACCCGGACCCTGTTCGCCATCAAGCGGCTCATCGGCCGCAAATTCACTGATCCCGAGGTTAAAAAGTCCATTGAGGTCAGCCCCTTCAAGATTGTTGAAGGCCCAAACGGCGACGCCGTGGTCGAGGTGGACGGAAAAAAATACTCTTCGGCCGAGATATCGGCCATGATCCTCGGCAAGATGAAGCAGACCGCCGAGGAATATCTGGGCGAGAAGGTTACCGAGGCGGTGGTCACCGTGCCCGCCTATTTCAATGATGCGCAGCGTCAGGCCACCAAGGACGCCGGCAAGATCGCCGGCCTGAACGTGCAGCGGATCATCAACGAGCCCACCGCGGCCTCCCTTGCCTACGGTCTGGACAAGAAGGGCGAGGAGAAAATCGCGGTATTCGACCTGGGCGGCGGCACCTTCGACATCTCCATTCTGGAGATCGGCGACGGCGTGTTCGAGGTCAAGTCCACCAACGGCGATACCTTCCTCGGCGGCGAGGATTTCGACATGCGCATCGTCAACTGGCTGGCCGACGAATTCAAACGCGATCAGGGTATTGACCTGCGTAACGACAAGATGGCCCTGCAGCGCCTCAAGGAAGAGGCGGAAAAGGCCAAGATGGAACTGTCCACCGCCAAGGAGACCGACATCAATCTGCCGTTCATCACCGCCGACGCCTCCGGGCCCAAGCACCTCAATATCAAGCTGACCCGCGCTAAGCTGGAAAGCCTGGTGGAGGATCTGATCGACCGCACCGAAGGGCCGTGCCGGACCGCGATGAAGGATGCCGGCCTCAATGCCTCGGAGATCGATGAGGTCATCCTGGTCGGCGGCATGACCCGCATGCCCAAGGTTCAGGAAAAGGTGAAGCAGATCTTCGGCAAGGAACCCCACAAGGGGGTCAATCCCGACGAGGTGGTGGCTGTGGGCGCGGCGATTCAGGGCGGCGTCCTTCGGGGCGACGTCAAAGACGTTCTCCTCCTCGACGTTACTCCCCTGTCTCTCGGCATCGAGACCCTGGGCGGCGTGTTCACCAAGCTGATCGAGAAGAACACCACCGTGCCGACCAAGAAGAGTCAGGTGTTTTCCACCGCGGCGGACAATCAGCCCGCTGTCTCAATTCACGTCCTGCAGGGCGAGCGGGAGATGGCCCAGTACAACAAGACCATCGGCCGCTTCGAACTGGCGGACATACCGGCGGCGCCGCGCGGGGTGCCGCAGATCGAGGTTACCTTTGACCTGGACGCCAACGGCATACTCCACGTCTCGGCCAAGGACCTGGGCACCGGCAAGGAGCAGTCCATCCGGATCACCGCCTCCAGCGGCCTGTCCGAGACGGAAATCGAACGGATGAAGAAGGATGCCGAGCTGCATGCCGAGGAAGACCATAAGCGCAAGGAGTTGGTCGAGGCGAAGAACAACGGCGATTCCATGATCCACATGGCCGAGAAGAGCCTGAAGGAATTGGGCGATAAAATCGATGCCGACACCAGGGGCAATGTGGAAAAAGAAATCGCCAATCTGAAAAAGGCCATGGAGGGTGATGACATCGACGCAGTGAAAAAGGCCACCGAGTCGCTGACCCAGGCCTCGCATAAGCTGGCCGAGCTGATGTATGCCCAGGCCAGCAAGGGCCAACAGGGCGGTGGCGATACGGGCGGTTCCGCCGGAGGCGCCGCCGGCTCCGGTGGTGCCAAGTCCGGCAAGGACGACGATGACGTGGTCGATGCCGACTTCGAAGAAGTAAAATAATCTCTTTTGTCGAGAAAACAGGGGAGGGCGGATACATTCTGCCCTCCCTTTTTTTTTTATTTTCGGCTATAGATTGACAGGGGGAAGGCACAAAGGCATAAGGCACAAAGGCATAAGGCACAAAGGCATAAGGCTGAAAGGGCAGATAAGGGTCATTCTCCCATCATATCCACCTTTCACCCTAAAACCCTAAGCCCCTAAGCCCCTAAAACCCTAAACCCCTAAACCCCTAACCCCTAAAATCCTAATCACCTAACCCAGAACAGGACAATGAAGAGAATTCTTTCCGGCATTCAGCCTTCTGGCAAGCTCCATATCGGCAACTATTTCGGGATGATGAAAACCATGATCGACTACATGGAGTCATCTGACCTCTATGTATTCATCGTTGATCTGCACGCCCTTACTTCGGTCCATGACCGTGATCGCCTGCGCCAGGGCACCCTGGAGGCGGCTGCCGATTTTCTGGCGCTGGGGCTCGACCCCGACCGCTGCACCTTCTGGGTGCAGTCCGACCTGCCCGAGGTCTGCGAATTGACCTGGATCCTGTCCACGATCACCCCCATGGGGCTCTTGGAGCGCTGCCACTCCTACAAGGATAAGACCGCCAAAGGGCTGATTGCCAGCCATGGCCTCTTTTCCTATCCGGTGCTCATGGCCGCTGATATTCTCCTGTTTCAGTCCGAGATCGTGCCGGTGGGCAAGGACCAGAAGCAGCATCTGGAGGTAGCCCGGGACATCGCCATCAAGTTCAACAACACCTTTGGCGAAACCTTTGTGGTGCCGGAGCCGGCGATCGACGAAAATCTGGCCACCGTGCCCGGACTGGACGGTCAGAAGATGTCCAAGTCCTACAATAACACCATTCCGATCTTTGTGGAGGACAAGCCTTTGCGCAAGATCGTCATGTCCGTCCAAACCGATTCTACTCCTGTTGAGGCGCCGAAAAATCCGGACACCTGCAACCTGTACACTCTTCTCAAACTGTTCATGCCCCCGGACCGCCTTGCCGAGATAAGGAGCCTCTACATCAACGGCGGGGCCGCCTACGGCCATATCAAACAGGAACTGTTTGAACTGATCCGGGATTATTTCGCCGAGGCCAGAAACAGGAAGAAGCAGCTGCTCGCCGACCCCGGCTATATCCGCGAGGTGCTGACCAAGGGGGCCGAAAAGGCGCGCGGCAAGGCAATCGTTACCCTGGACCTGGTCCGGGACCGGGTAGGATTGAAATACTGATGGTCTCGAAAACAGAGAGACACGGAGCAGCCGCCACTTAAATTTCAGCACGTTCCAAGGTGTGCAGGACTCAGTCTCGCCCTCTTTGCGAGACTGACAGATACTGGCCCGTTACATCAACTTCAAGAGGTGAACCATGGCGTTAATCCAGTGGAATGACAGTCTCAGCGTCAATATCGCGGAGATCGACCAGCAGCACCGGAAGCTCATCAGCCTGATCAATGATCTCAATGAGGCGATGAGCAAGGGCCAGGGCAGGACCGTGGTCGGCAAGATCATCCAGGGGCTGACCGAGTACACCAAGAGCCATTTTGCATTGGAAGAGCGGTATTTCGTCGCTTTCAATTATCCGGAAACGAGCAGGCATAAAAAAGAACATGCGGAATTTATCGCCAAGGTCTCCGAGTTCCGGGATGAGTATGAAAAGGGTCGGCTGGCACTTTCCATTGATGTCATGAATTATCTCAGCGACTGGCTTCGCCACCACATCAAAGGCGTGGACAAAAAATATTCAGCGTTTTTCAATGAACGGGGTCTGAAATAATTACGACCGCCCTGATAAATCCAACACGGACTTCCACCCCAGGAGCATAACGACTGCATATGAAAAAATTATTTATTCTGTTGTTCCTCCTGGCCTTGACGCCTGCCGGCGTCTGGGCAGGCAATCCCGCGCCCTATACGGATGACGCCTTGCAGAAAATTAACAAGGCCATCAAAGGAACCCCGATGACGGAGCCTGTGCCTGAAACGGCAAAGGAGGACGTTCATCGACAAAATGTTGCGTATTTTTCCGAGGTGTTTGGCAAGGCGGGCTATAGCTTTACGGATACCATCGACAGGATCGTCGATGACATGAAGAATAATCCCAAGGCCATTCCTGAGGATCGGGAGACGGTCTACAATAAGGTGTATGTCCTTCTCCATATCCTGATGTACCAGTGCGATGCCGATCAGGTTGATTGTCTTGGGTTTTATCCCGCAAAGACGGCGGAATCCATCAAATGGTTCCGGGAAAACAGCGGGTTTAAACCGGGCGAACACCATCGGGAAAATAACAGAGCGGGCGGCGGCTTAAAAGACTGATCCTGCGGCCCTGTTCAACAGGTTGCGGAGAAAAGGGTAACGCCCGAGGGAGTGTTGGGGCGAATCCGATAGGGAGGACGGGGCAGGCCGGAGCTTCCAGGCAGCGTTGTCTTCTCCCCCGGAACGGGGTGATATCAACCCCGGCCTTGAAGGGTTGGGATGGGCAGCGCGCTGATTTCGCGGGCGAGCTGCAGGAATTGCCTGGCAACGGGACAGTCGGCATCGTACTGACTGACCGGCAGGTTGACGATCTGCGATTCTTTCATCTTTTCATCGAGTTCAATGACCGTGTTCAGCACCCGGCTGCCGAACAGGTCTCGAATCTTGCGGTAAATGACCTTGGCGGCGGTGCTGCGGGGATCATGCATGGAGATCAGGATCCGGTAGTCAAGTTCTCGTCCGGTTTTTTTCTGCACCACCTTGATGATGTCCTCGATTTTATGAATGCCGTGCATGGACAGGTATTCGCAGGGGGTGGGGATCAACACCCGGTGGGCGGCCATCAGGGCATTGAGGGTGCAGAAATCGAGGGCTGGTGGGGTATCGAGAAGAATGAAATCAAAACGCTCGATAACCCATTGCAGTCGATCGCGCAGGAGAAATTCAAAATTGGGCCGGTACATATAGTGCTTGGTCAGCAGTGCCATCCGGCTGTTCGAAGGCAGCAGGCTCAGGTTGGGGTAGCGACTTGCGTGGACATGGGGCAGAAGGTTGTCGGCGCCGCTTTGCAGGATGTCGAAGAACGAGGCCGAGTTACTTGAGAAGCCCAGGGCGGTCGTCAGGTTTGCCTGGACGTCGAAATCGATCAGCAGGACCTTGTTCCCCTCCTGCGCCAGGGCCATGCCCAGATTGAGGCAGGTGGTGGTTTTGGCCACCCCTCCTTTCTGGTTGCTGATGGCGATGACCTGATGTCGTCGGCCTGCTTCCGGTTCTTCCGGGCGAAACAGCTCCGCGTCCCGCTCAAGTTTTTTACGGACCACGAAAGCGTGATTGCACTGCGCGCAGCGGACCTTGAAGGTGGGCTTGGAAATGGCTGAGACATCCAGATTGTAGCGGCTGTTGCACTTTTCGCATTGGATGAGCATGGTCAGTTCCTTGCTGCGGCTGTTGCCGTTTTCATGAGTCCTGATACGTCGGCAATAAAGGAAAAGTCACCATCGCCCTTGATGGGTGCGCCGGCAGGCTCGTGATGGTCACGCATATGTTCGGCCAATGGCTTGACCGCGATCTCTTCCAGGCCGATCAGCTCATCCACGAGCAGGCCGATGAGACCTTCATCGGTATTGATCACCACCACCGGAAAACGCGGCCCGTGCTCCCGGGCACCCTCCACCCCGGCCAGGCCGGCCAGGGAATGGAACGGGATGTTTTCAGCGCGATAGGAAATCTGCTCGCCACCATCACCCTGAATCAAAAGTTCCGAGGACGCCCGTAGTATTTCCTCGACACCGGACAAGGGCAGGGCGAAAACCTCGCCACCGGCCCGGACCTTCAACACCCGGAAGGTCGGCAGCTTCAACGGCACCAGCAGCCGGATGCAGGTGCCCTGACCAACCGTTGTGCTGCACTGAATTATGCCGCCCAGCCCGTCGATGATCGACTTGACCCGATCAAGGCCAGGTATCCGGGCGTTCGGCGGCGCGCCGGGTTCGGTGCTGAAGCCGGGCGTCATGATCAGGCGGGTCAGGTCATGGTCCGACATCCTGTAGAGTTCATCGCCGCTGAACATCTGCCGCGCTAACGCCGTCGCCTTGATGATTTTGGGGTCGATGCCCCGCCCGTCATCGATTACCTCAATAACTACATAATTTCCCTCATGGGCGGCGCGCAGGGTGATGGCGCCCGTATCGCTTTTCCCGAGTTGCCGACGTTCCGCGGGTGATTCGATGCCATGCTCAACTCCATTGGTGATCAGGTGGAGCAGGCAATCGTTGATATCCTGGACGCTGAATTGGTCTATTTCCGTGTCCTCGCCCTGGATGCGCAGCTCCACCCGTCGTTTACTCTTTTGGGCGAGATCGGCCAGCACCTCATGGTACAGCTCGAACAGCCGGCCGGCCGGGATCATCTTCACTTTGAGGATGCCATCACGGATCTCGCCGGAAACACGCCTTAAGGAGCTGGTAGCTTCCTGCAGGCGGCCCAGCAGGTCCTGCAGGGGGGAGAGTTCGGTACGGTCCGTAATACTGGCCTCCCGCAGGCGATGGCGGAGATTGCCTACCTCCTGGTACAGGTGAGCGAGGGCGGAGCGATTGGCGACCAGTTCGCCGACTTGATCCAGCAGGCTGTCGAGACGGCCAGCATCCAGACCGAAGGATTGCCTGATATCCGGGGCGGAGATCTGCCCCTGCGCTTCGGAGGGAGGAGTTTTTTCAGAGGGCGCGATGTCCGCGGCGGCCAGAATTTCTTCAATAACCTGATCAATGGGTTTTGCCGCCGCCTGGTCGTCATCTTCAGCGGTTGCCTCCAGGGCTCCAAGCAGGCGCTCGAAGAGCTTGCGTTCTTCCTCGGTTTCTCGGACATCCTGGCCGGTCTGCGGTTCGGAAACCGCTTTAGCGGCCCTGGCCTTGGATTTGTCCATGGCCGCTTCCAGGGTGGGGACTTCCTCCTCCATGGATTTCAGGGCATCGCTGAGCTTGCGGAAGAGCTCCTGGCGCTCCGGAGGGGTGCTCTCTGTTTCCGGGGTCGAGGCTTCCTCGGGAACGGTTTCCTCTTCGATGTCGTTGAACAGGGCGGTAAGATCATCAACCGGTTCGGTGAATTTCTTGCGTGACAACGGCGAGGGCATTTCCTCAAAAAGCAGATCCGCGGCAGGGGAATCACCAAAGGCGGCAAGGGCTTCGTCTTCCACATCGAAATCCAGGTCGTCTCCACCCTCGGCGGCGGCGAAGAGTTCTTCAACATCCTCGATCATCGGCTTGGTTGGGGCCGTGAGCTGTTCATCATCATCCAGAAACAGAGACTCGATATCCTCCCCCGGTTTTTTTCGTGGGGCTTCCTGCGCGGGAGCTCCGGCTGGTTCTTCTCCGCTGAGTGCGGCTATGGGTTCCGCACCGATGTCAAAAGAGACCTCTTCGCCTTCGATAAATTCACCGAAGAAATTTTCAATTTCAGGTAGGGTGTTTTCCTCGGCTGAAGCGGATTCTTCCACGTCGAACTGGAGTTCGGCACCGGCAAGGGCGGCAACGGGCTCAGGTTCTGAAGACGGCGCAGGTTCTTCATCTTCAAAGAGATACGCTGCATCCGGCGTCGTCTTATCCAAAGGAGTTTGCGGGGCGGGCGCTTTCGTTGGGGTCAGATCCGGCAGATCCACGCCAAAAGTGCTAAAGAATTCATCTACTTCTGAAACGGCTGCTTCCTTGATACGTGGAACGGCCCTGGTCTCGATAAACTCGTCGGCGCTGCTGAGTGCGGCGACTGGTTCCGGCTCCGGCGCGTTTTCTTCATCGGTAAGGGGATTTTCCACAGATAGGGACGGGGCAAGAAGAGGGGCCGCTTCGTGTTCATCGCCAAAAAAATTGTCCACCTCCGGCAGGTCGGCGTCCAAGACCATGTGGGGTTCCTGCCAACGCTCTTCTTCATCGTACCCGGTCAGGGCGGCAACAGGCGCGGAATCGTCCAGGAAAGCCTCTTCATCCTCTTCCTCATCGTCCATGCCGATGAAAAGCTCCTTGAAGGATTCGCTCTCATCCGGCACATTTTCTTTCGGTTTCTTGGGAGGGGGGGGAGGGGCGGCCGGTTCGGGAACAATGGTGACGGGCGCGGACACTTCCTTGACTTCAGGGAATATTTCCAGGATTTTGCCGATCTTCTCGTCCATGAAGGCGAATGGCACAGCCGTACCCATGGACAGGTCGACGCCGGCCATTTCCAGTTCAGCGATCCACTGCAGGTAATATTCGGCCAGCTGGTCGTACCCCATGTAATTCGCCGAGGCCTGCAGCTTGCCGACCAGCGCCGAACACTGGTCCACAATGGCAGATTTGTGCGCTTCCTTTGAATATCTGTCAACCAGGGTCCTCAGTTGGGACAGATTTTCCTGAAGCTGATCGACAAAAATTTGAAAAAGCTCCTTGTCAAATGCCGCACTCTGTCGCTCCTGATCGAAAAATGATGGGTCAAGCGTGACCGGCGCGGCTTGAATTCGTTTTTTTCGGGAAAGGGCCGCGCCTGTTTTTGGAGGTTCTGAATGAGGCTTTCGTTCGGGAGGTTCATGGCCGGAAAGCGCGGCAACAGGTTCGGCTGACCCGTCGAAGGTAGTTGCCATGTCGCCGAAAAAATCAGAGAACGGTTCGCCGTCTCCCGCTTTTGCACTGGTCTGAGCTATGGCCGATGCGACAGACTGCGGCGGGGAGAGTTCGCCCCAGGCTTTGCGGACAGCGGCGGCGCTGGCCGGGGTGTCCTGCACTTGCGGGAACAGGCCGGCGATCATCGTGAGCCGTTCTTCCATGAAGGAAAGGGAGGTCGGAGTGCCCATGGTCAACTCGACCCCGGCCATTTCAAGTTCCGCCACCCACTGGAGGTAATAATCGGCCAGTCGGTCGTAGCCCATATAATTGGCCGAAGTCTGTAATCTGCCGACCAGCTCCGAGCAAAGGGTGATGATTTTCGCCTGGTTGGGTGCTGCCGGATAATCGTTGATCAACGCCCGCAACAGCGAAATGTTTTCCTGCATCTGTTCGATGAATATCTGAAACAGCTCACGGTCATACTCCTGTTTTCTGATTTCGTCGGGAAGCAGGGAAGACGCGTCTTCCGCTTCCTCGGCCACAGGATCCGTTGCTGGAAACTCCAAGGCGGGGGTGAGCTGCTCCAAGGCTGAAAAAGGGTCTGCTGGCTGAACAGGGGGGAGCGGCGAGGTCGCCGGCTGAACAACCTCGGAGGTCGCTGCCATCTCTTGCTGGATGCGTTTGAGCAGGTCCTTTACCGTTGCCCGTTCTTTGTCCGTGGTATTCAGGTCATGGAGGAGCTTGCTCAGTCTGTCGCGACCGGCGGCAAGGATGTCGATCTTTTCCGGGTTGACGGCAAGGCGGTCCTGGCGAATTTGCTGCAGAAGGTTTTCCAGGTGAAAGCAGAGTTCGGAAATGCGGCCGAGTCCGGCCGGCAGTGCGCCATTTTTGATCGCATGGACTGCACGGTAAATATCGTTGAGGAACTCCCGGTCATTGGGGTTCTTCTCATGCTTGAGCAAGCTCTGCTTGATCTGCTCAAGCCGGTCCGTGGCCTGGTCTATGAAACCGGCGTATTTGGAGGAGTCAGCCATGATTCATTTTTACCGGTTCAGCAGTGTCAGTCTCGCAATGGGTTGCGGCTGACGCCGGCAACCTTAGAAAGTTGTTGCAAGCACGGCGGTTGGGCAGCATGGTTATTTCCAGTGCATCCATGAGCAGAGGGGCGATTCAGCTTTGGCTGCCATGGCCGGCGGCCCTGGTCGATAAATGCTGAACCGCGTTGTCGTCCTGGTCATCCTGAAGGATTTTTTTCATCATGTCTTCCAGGGGTTGCTCTTCCTCGGCCGGGGTGCGGGAAAGTGCTTCAAGTTGGGCAAGTCCGTCCGCTATGGCGCCGTTCAGAGGTTCGATCTCCCGGGTCAGGGAGTGCAGCCTGCCCCCGATTTGGTCGAATTCGGCAAGGAGCGCGCCGGTTTCGCCGACTTCCGTCTGGATGGCCGAGGCCCTGTTGCTCAGTTCCTCGATCTGTCCCAGACACGAAGTTGCGGTTGCGGCAAGGTGCTGAAGGGCTTGGCGCGTTTCATGGCCTGCTTGTTCACCCCCGGTGATACCAGCGTTGAGGTCGTCAAGCAGTCGGGTAACGTCCCGGGCGGTTTGCATGGCCTGCTTGGCCAGTTTATCCAGCTCTTCGGTGGCCGAACTCAATTCCTTGTCCGGTACGCCGGCGCGGCTCGCCTTGATGGCTGCATTCAGGGCCATTACGCTGGTCTGCTCGGTAAGTTCGGTGAAGGCGTTGACAATCTGGGCGATTTCCCCGGCCGGCAGGGAGAGGTTCGACAGGGTGTCGATCGCGTTGTTTATCGACTGCTCACAACCTGTCAGAGCCTGTTGCAGATTTCCCTTTTGTTCCGACAGGCCGTCAGTCAGATACTGCATCTGTTCGGTATCGGTTCGCAGCCGATCGACAACGGTACTGACCTGGTTCGCCACCTCTTTCTGTTGCAAAAAGCTACCGGTGAGTTGTCCCTCATGCTCCGCTTTGTCGCGAAGGCATCGTGAAAGGTGACCGGTATTCTGGGACAGGCTCGCAAGAAGGTCCTCGCTGCCGCCGGCATTTGCTGTTTGCTGGCGGTACAGGATGTTCAGGGCGCCGGCCAGACCGTCAAACTCGTTTTTTTCGAGAGGGAAGGCCAGATTCGGATCACCTTGGGCCGCCATGCGGTGGGCAATGTCGGTCATTCGCTGAAGGGGTGCGGCAAGGGATGCGGTGAGCTTCCGGGAGATGAACAGGAGGACGAGCACCGTGGCCAGCCAGGAACCGGCAATGACGGCTAGACTCAGCATCGGCACCCGGCCGGCTGTTGGCGGAGGAGAAGGGGCCGGGAGCGATACCTTGGGGGCAGACGCCGTGATTTGTTTCTCGAGTGCGGCAAAGTTGTTGTCAACGTCTGCCTCCAGGGCGGCGATTATCCTGTTCTGTTCCACCAGGGCGGCAAAGGCCGCCTGATTTTCCAGAATAACAGATTTCATGGCGTTTTTCCGTGCATCCGACGGAGCGGAGGAATCCAAGGCGTTGAGGGCCTCTTCCAACATTTTCGCAACCAGCGCCGCGCCGGCCGCATCACCTTGCTTCAGGTATGCTTCTTCCTGTTGGCGGAGGGTTTGAAGTGAATTCTCATCCCGGGATGGACCAAGGGTGCTGTGCAGTTTTTCGAGGTTCAGGGCGGCCTGATGCATGGCCTCTTCCTGTTTGATCTGTTCCGCGGCAAAAGAAGCTGCCAGCGCGGGGTCGTTGGTCGTCAGGCTGACCGCCAGGTACCGGTCAAAAGCGGTTAAATAGTTGTTGATGCCGGTCTGGATGGCCTGGAGTTCCGGAGCGGGCAGTCCGCTTTTCAGCGCGGCCTCGGCCAGCTCATTGGCTGCGGCCGCCAGCAGTCGCTGGTTTTCGACGCCCGGGGCAGCGAAATAGTTCTGTTCGGCCCTGCCGAGCTTCAGCAATGCTTCTGTCAACCATTGGTTCTTCGCTCCAGGGACGGTCGGAGCGGCGGTAAGATTTTGGGCGGCCTCTTTCAGTTTCAACCTGAGGCCCGAATCGTCGTTAATCCCCTTGACTTCCCAGGCCTGGACCAGTTCATGAAATGAGGCGTTATAGCGCGAAACCAGCTGGGACAGCTGCGTCCCCGCCGGGGCATCTTTCCGGTCCTTGCCTTGAGTCTTCTTTCCCAGATCAAGGGCGTGGGCCAGCAGTTTTTTGCCTGCTTCTTCAAATTGAACCACGCTGGCCGGAGTCTGCTCTTTGCGGAAGGCCTGCTCGATGGCTCTCGCTTCCTGAAGGATCGAGGAGGCCTTGCCCGGTATCTGCCCGGATTTTACGTTCTGCGCTGCCGGGGACGTGACGGGCCGGGCTGCCGGCTGAGGCAGGGTAATGAGCGTGTAGAGGCTGTAACCGGCCAGGAGGGTGACCAGCAACAGAACGGCTCCCATGCTCATCTTGATTTTCGACCCGAGTCCGCCCCCGGCATATTTTTTTGAGCCGGAAGATCCTCTGCTCATCTATTCCTCCTCCTCAGTTGTCGCATTCGACGTATCCTTTAGCCGCTGTTGCCCCTGCCGTGCGGAATAGTATCAGAAAGGCCGGTTAGACGAAGCGAGATCAGTCATCGTCATCGCCGTCCTGGGGAATGACCTCAGTACCCTGCATCATCATCGCGGTCAGGGTATTGTCGGTTTCGTGGGAAAACACTTCGGGCAAAGGCTTGATCCAGTACCTGGCCGGACCCCAGCTCAGCATTTCCTGCAGCGCTCCTACCCCGGCCTGCTGTTCTGTCCGGACATCGCTGATCACGCCGTTCTCGAATATAAATGTCCCTTTTTTGTCCAGTCCGGCACTGGCTTCCAGCAGACATGACTTCTGCATCATGTTGATCAGCGGGAGCATGGCCGGAATATAGATGCCGGGCCGGAAATTGATTTCGTCGCGACAGTCGAGCATCCTGATGATTTCGCCGTGGAGCCGGATGTGGTTGAAGGGTTTATTGATATAGCTGAACAGACTGTCGCCCTGGAATTTTTTTCTCAGTGCATGGTCGCGCAGGGAGGTGGTGACGATGCAGAGCATGTTCGGGTATTCCCGGGTCACGGTAGCCAGCAGTTCAACACCGTCCATTCTCGGCATCTGCAAGTCGGTGACCAGGATGACCGCCTTGGTCGATTTAAGAATGGCCAGTGCCTGGACGCCGTGGACCGCGGTCTGGATATCAAACTGGCCAAATTTCTGCAGTCCTGTTTTGAGGCTGCCAAGCAGCTTGACATCGTCATCCACGATCAGAATCTTATCTTTTCCCATGGAGCAACCTGATGATAAAATTTTCGCAATGCATATCCCGTTGTTCGGGAAAGTAAAAATACATCGTATCCTTTTGATCCCCACGCAAAATGTGTCGACCGTGGCATGCCTCCTTCGGGAGGCACGAGAGTCTGGAGCATGCCGTCATCGGAAAAGCATTTTGCGGTTCAGAGATAGAATCGGTGCCGTATTCCCGGTAACCCGCAAGAAGTGGCTATGCTGGGCATTCGCCTCTGTATCTCAACAAGTTGCAGGGGTTGCCGGCGTCAGGCCTGCTCTTTTAGCGGAACCGGCATTCTTTACCGAACTGACAAAATTATATGAATAATACAAAAAAGAAGTCAAGCCGGCATCCTTTTTATTTGTTGAATATTATTCATTAATCTATGACGGCCGCGCTTTCATTCATTGTACGGCGCGACCGTCATGGCCTTTTCAACCGATTACAATGACCGAACGCGAAGTCACGCGCCTTCTACGGAACCGACAACTGATGCCGGGACACTAGTGTCCGGTTGTTATTCGAATAATTTCAGCTGGTTGCACGATGGGGCGGGCTTGCTCGCGCAATCTCGATCCGTAATTAGCTGATATATCGTGC
>QZJD01000073.1 GCA_003604995.1 Desulfobulbus sp.
AGATCGGCTAAACGCATTCAAATTCCAAACACCACGGCTTAGTTCAACCCAGAATTGTATGTCGGCTCCGCGACATACGAATTCTTATTCTGTTGTGCGTTCTTTTATCCATTATTTCTACGAATTGCTTAGTTCCTTAAGGATAGTTTCTTTGCGACCAGGAGGCAAAGAATTAATCAGTTTTCTCACATACTCCACATAATGTTGGTCCACATATTGTTTTACAATGATATTGATTAAGTCCTGGAGGCTCTTGTCCTCGGATTCAGCTAATGCGCGCAGCTGACTAACTATATTCCGGGGAGCTTTTACTGTTATTACCTCGAAACTATCTTCTACTTTTCTTTCACTCTCCGTCTTTGTAGAAGTAGTGACGAGTTTATGGTCAAAAAAGTTTTCAACCTTATATTCATCCATCTGGTCAATATTTTTTACCAGCAAGTCCTTTAAGGGAGCTGGGTTCCCGCTAAGCCATTCAGTTAACAATTCCATGAATTCATTAACGTTGTCTAAATTCAACCTCCTACGGCAACCATCAGCGATGGTTTGATATCTTACCGAGTATTTATGTGCGATATCTTTTACAGATTTTTGATATGCCTTAGCGGTCGGGAGGCCAGCTTTGCAATATTTTGATGTTAATTCAAGGACTCCCAGGATTTGATCCAGCGTTTTTTCAGACAACATGGCGCACCTCCTAAATGTGGTTAATTAAACAGATACGCCATGGTAACGTTAAACCTTGCCGATGTCAAGGTGTTTCGTTAAGTAGAAGATATTTCGTAGACGGCAAGCAGCGCTGCGCGATTGGGCCTTATTCTTTACATTTTATAATCATGTTTCTGTTTATCACGGACCCACCATATAGTCCGAATTGATTTCCAGAAAGCATAGCTCCTTGATCTCCGGCCTTTTCCAAAACCTCATACCCTTTTTGCCCACATAGCTCTCCGGCTTTTTCGTAACACATGCCCCAATTTAAAGCACTTCCAGAGCATGTAATGCTGTAACCTTCTCTACCGTCGGAGGTGTAGGTCTTTTTTGCCGTCGCGCAACCGCTGAGACTGATGGCGATCGCCAGACAAATCATAATTGCCTTCATTGATTCCCCCTCCCATTTATATTTTTTGCCCGCACAACTTTATTATTATGTAGCGCTACGTTCTTTCGCCTATCTCGCTACCGAACGGTAACGAGTTGCGTCAATAACAACCATATTTAATTATTATGTCGCACGGCGTGCTCTGTTTTGATAAATATACATGATTATATAGCGCTATATAAAAATACGAAAGAATTATTCATGGGCGCGCTGCCGGGTCATCAGCGGTTGCTTGAATGCCGTGACCTGGTGATCAACAGATGACGCACGGTCCAGCTCCCATAAAAAAAACCGGCTGGAGCCGTGAGGCCCGCAGCCGGTTTTTGGGTTTGCGACAGAGCGGAAAGGGATTATTTCTTCTTTTTCCCCTTCTTCTCCTTTTTCTTTGCTTTCTTCTTTTCCCTGGGCGGGACCCCCTCGCCAGTCAGGAGGGGGCAGCCCTTGCAGTGCTTGCCGGTCTTAAGGTATTTGCCGCAGCACTTCTTTTTGGTTTTCTTCGTACCCAAGGCGTCTGACCCGGATGTTAAGGACAACGGTCGTCTTCACTCTCACCCCGCCCTCTCCCGGAGGAAAGAACGGCAATACCGGCTGAGGGTTGAAAAAACCGGCTACTTCTTGGCCTCGTCCTTGGCCGCGGGTTCGGCCTGCGCCTCCTCGGCCGGATTCTCAATGCCCAGCAGTTCCACGTCGAAGATCAGCATGGAGCCCGGCTCGATCACCGGCGGGGCGCCGCGGTCGCCGTAGGCGAGGTCCGGCGGCAGGAAGATCTGGAACTTGGAGCCGACGTTCATCAGCTGCACCGCCTCGGTCCAGCCGGGGATCACCTGGTTGAGCGGGAACACCGCGGGTTCGCCGCGGGCGACGGAGCTGTCGAACTCGGTGCCGTCAAGCAGCTTGCCGGAGTAGTGCACCTTGACCGTGTCCTCGGCCTTAGGCTTCGGGCCTTCCGCACTGGTCAGCACCTTGTACTGGAGGCCGGAGGCGGTGGTGGTCACCCCTTCCTTTTTGCCGTTCTCCGCCAGAAAATCCTCGGCGGCCTTCTGGTTTTTGCTGATCATCTCCACGGTCTGCTTCAGCCTTTCCTCCTGCTGCTTCTGGGCATACTTCTGCTGAATGGCCGCGGCTTCCTCGCCGCTCAACAGCGGGGTGTTGCCCTTGTAGGAGTCCACCACGCCCTGATGCAGGACATCGAGATCGATATTCTCGTTCAGGCTCTTGAAATAGGCGCCCAGGTCAAGACCCAGGGCATAGCTCAATTTCTGCTCATCCGTCTTCAGTTCCGTCTGCTTCTTTTCTTCCGCTACGACCTGGCCTGCGACAAGCAGGAGGGCCAACAGGCAACTCAGCATTATACGCATAGATTTCTCCTTAAAATGAGGTTTGCTGAACCGTGCAATTGGGTAAACCGTGTTTCCTGATGTTCAACGTTGTCTAGACAGAATATCCTATTTACCGGGAAATGGACAGAAGATATCACTTCCATTCGCTAAATTCCCCGGACTCAAAGGATCACCAGCGAGATGCCGGGGTTCGGGGTCCGCAGACAGGGCTCCAGAAAAGGAAACCTTTTCGCCAGCTGCCGTCGCCGCCCTGTCCTCCGGTCGCACTGCTCGCCGGGGAGGAAATCATTGATCCGCCCCTGCTCGCGCAGATGACCGAGCTGGCGCCGGACCTCGGCCCTGATCGCTCCGCCCTCGCCGCTGGACCCGTAGCCATGAATAAGGAGCAGCACCCGAAACCCCTGAGCCCTGGCCACGTCGAGTTCCTGGCGCAAACGGGCCAGTGCCTGCGCCACGGTGGGCAAGCCCTTTTCCAGATTGACCGTGCGCAGAGTCGGGCGGGGCGACCGGGAAACGGCAGCCTCCTGTTCCGCCCCGCAAAAGGGGCAGCGGACCGCGGCCTGGTCCAGATCGTTGCCGCAAACGGTGCAAGGCAACGGCAAGGCCATTTCTTACCGCCGGTACACCTCGATGATCGCCGGCACCTGCATCAGGTGCTGCTGCACTACCTGCAGGTGCTGCAGGTCGCGCACTTCCAGAACCACATCCAGTTCGGCCAGGTTGTCCGCGGTGGTCCTGGCATTGAAGGAAATGATCTCCGCGTCGTCATGGCTGATGGTGCTGGTGATGTCGGCCAGGATATTGCGGCGGTTCTCGGCCCGGATCAGCAGTTGCGAGCGGTGCCGGGTCTTGACCGCGCCGGACCAGTTCACCGCCAGCCAGCGCCGGGGGTCGGTGCTCCGCAGGTTGACGCAGTCCCTCTTGTGAATGGAAATGCCCCGGCCGGTGGTAATGAAGCCGACAATGTCATCGCCAGGCACGGGCTTACAGCACTGGCTGACCCGGATCAGCATGTCGTTCACCCCGTCGATGTCGATGACCTCGCGGCTGTCCAGCGCCGCCGGCGGCGGCTCCATCGCGGGAATCTGCTCCAGTTGTTCCCCGGCGAGCGCCTTTTCCTCGGATGCGCGCAGTTCCTCCGGAACCAGGGCCTCCAGCAGGTGATGGACGGTGATCGCGCCGGAGCCGACCTTGACCAGCATATCCTCCAGGGTATTGCAGCCGAGCTGCTTGAGCATCACCCGGATATGGCCGCCCCTGACCAGCTTTTTCAGCGTGGTGTCGTACTTTTTCAGCTCGCGCTCGCAGATTTCCCGGCCCAGCACCAGGAACTTTTCCTTTTCCTCCCGGCGCAGCCACTGCCGGATGCGGTTGCGGGCGCGGCTGGTTTTGACGATCTGCAGCCAGGCCCGTTTCGGGGTCTGGTTTTTGTGGGTGATGATCTCGACAATATCGCCATGCTGCAGCGCGGTCTTGAGGGTGACCAGCTGACCGTTCACCCGCGCGCCGCTGCAGTGGTTGCCCACCTCGGTATGGATGGAATAAGCGAAATCAATGGGCGTGCTTCCCCGGGGCAGTTCCCGCACCTCGCCGTTGGGGGTCAGGGCGAAGACATCGGGCTCGAACAGTTCGCCGCGCACCGATTCCAGGAACTCCCGGTGATCCTCCACCTCCTGCAGGGAGCGGACCAGCTTCTTGATATCCCGGAACAGGCGCACGTCCCGGCTGGTGATCTTCTGGCCCGCCTTGTAGGCCCAATGGGCGGCAACACCTTCCTGGGCGACCCGGTCCATTTCCTCGGTGCGGATCTGGATCTCGACGAAGTGATCGTGGGGGCCGATCACCGTGGTGTGCAGGGACTGGTAGTTGTTGGTCTTGGGAACGCTGATGAAGTCCTTGATCCGGCCCGGCACCGGCTGCCAGTTGGCGTGGATGATCCCCAGGGTCTCATAGCACTCGTTGACCGTGTTGACGATGATCCGGAAGGCCACCTTGTCGTAGACCCGGTCCAGGGGGATGTTCTGGACGACCAGTTTGCGGTAGATCGAATAGAGGTGCTTGGGCCGGCCCAGAATGCGCAGGGGGGTGATGTTGTTTTCCCGGAGCTTCTCCTGAAGGATGCCGAAAACCTCTTCCACGTAGGCCTGGCGCTGGTGCAGGGTGCTTTCCAGGCGGCTGGTGATATCCGCGTACTCCACCGGAAAGAGGTACTGGAACGCCATGTCCTCCAGTTCCCGCTTCATCCAGTCGATACCGAGCCTGCTCGCCAGGGGCGCGTACAGGTCCATGGTCTCCCGGGCCAGACGGCGCTGCCGCTCTCTGGGTGACGAACCGAGGGTGACCATGTCCTGAAGGCAGTCAGCCAGCCGGACCAGGAGGACCCGGATATCCGCGCTCATCGCCAGGAAGAGCTTGCGGATGTTCTCGGCCTGATCGACCAGCTCACTGTTGTAATGGACGTTGGTGATCCGGGTCGAGCCGTTGACGATATTGGCGACATCCTTGCCGAACCGCTCTTCCAGCTCCTTCGGCGTGGCCACGCCCTCGTCCAGGCAAGCGTGCAGGAGCCCGGCGACAATGGTATCCAGGTCGAGCTTCATGGAGGCCAGGGTGGTGGCCACCGAAAGGAGATGATGGAGATAGGGCTCGCCGGAAGGATGCATTTCCTCCCCGTGCCGTTCCTTGGCAAACTCGTAGGCCTGGGTCAGCGGCGCAAGGTCCGTTTCCAGATAGGAAGCGGCGGTGGTGAGCAGTCCCTTCAGGTCAGGCATGGCGGTTCTTTCCGATGAGATGCGCGTCCATCAGTTTTCGGGATGCGCGGAGGCGGCCAGCTCGGCCTTCACCATGGCGGCAATGGCCCCGGCCGCCTCCCCGGCGGCCAGAGTCTCGGTGTGACCGTCCCGGCGGCGCCGCAGCTCAACCTTTCCCTCTTTCTCAAAGGTCTTGCCCACCATAACCCGGTAGGGGATGCCGATGAGATCCGCGTCCTTGAACTTGGAGCCGGGCCGCTCGTCCCGGTCGTCGAGCAGGACCTCCAGGCCCTCGCCGCGCAGTTCCTCGGCCAGCTGTTCCGCGGCAACGGTCACCGCCTCGCTGTTGACCCCGAGGTTCAGGATAATGACTTGGAACGGCGCGAGCGGCAAGGGGAAGATGATCCCGTTCTCGTCATGGTTCTGCTCGATGGCCGCGGCCACCACCCGGCTGACCCCGATGCCGTAGCAGCCCATGACAAAGGGCCGGGCCTGGCCGTCGCGGTCCTGGAAGGTAGCATTCATTGCCTCGCTGTAGGCAGTGCCCAGCTTGAAGATGTGGCCGACCTCGATCCCCTCGGTGAGCCGCAGACTGCCGCCGCAGGATGGACAGCGGTCCTCGGCGGTGATCTGGCGCAGGTCGCCGATGACGGTCGGGCTGAAGTCGCGGCCCGGCTGCACGCCGGTGAGGTGAAACTGTTTTTCGTTGGCGCCGGTGATGCAGTTGCGCATGGCCATCACTTCCTGGTCGGCGACCATTCTGATCGGCGATCCGACCGGGCCGAGATACCCCACCGGCAGCCCGGTCTTTTTAAAGACCGTCTCGTCGTCGGCCAGTTCCACGTCCACCGCGCCCAGCAGATTCTTGAGTTTCACCGGCTGCACTTCCCGATCGCCCCGGACCAGGGCCGCCACCGGTTCACCGTCCGCCAGATAGATCATGGTCTTGATGAACCGGCTGGGCGCAGCCTTGAGAAAGTTCGCCACCGCCTCCACCTTTTTCATGCCCGGCGTCTCCACCCTGACCATCTCCTGGAGCGGCTCGCCGCCTTCCTCGATCACGGGCGGGGCCACCTTTGCCTTTTCCACGTTGGCGGCATAGGAGCACTCGTTGCAGATCACCAGGGTATCCTCGCCGGTGGCGGCCAGGACCATGAACTCGTGGGAAAAGGAGCCGCCGATGGTGCCGGTGTCCGCCTCCACCGCCCGGAACTCCAAGCCGCAGCGCTGGAAAATGCGGTGATAGGCCTCATACATCCGGTCGTAGGAGCGGCCGGCGGCCTCGTCGCTCTCGTCAAAGGAGTAGGCGTCCTTCATCACGAACTCGCGGCCGCGCATCAGCCCGAAGCGGGGGCGGATCTCGTCGCGGAATTTGCTCTGGATCTGGTAAAGGTTCTTGGGCAGCTGCCGGTAGGACTGCAACTCGCGCCGCGCCAGGTCGGTGATCACCTCCTCGTGGGTGGGACCGAGACAGGATTCGCGGTTGTGGCGATCGGTGAAACGCAGCAGTTCCGGGCCGTACTTCTGCCAGCGGCCCGATTCCTTCCACAGGTCGGCGGGCTGGACCATGGGCATGAGCAACTCCAGGGCGCCGGCGCGGTTCATCTCCTCGCGGACGATCTGGGCGACCCTCTGGACGGCGGCGAGCCCCAGGGGCAGGTAGGTGTACACCCCGGAGGTCAGCTTGCGGATGAAGCCGCCGCGCAGGAGCAGCTGGTGGCTCACCACCTCCGCTTCCGAGGGGGTCTCCTTGGTGGTGGGGAGCAGCATCTGTGAGTAGCGCATGGGTATTCTCTATATTTGTTGGTTATGATTGATGATGTCGCAATTCATAGTATTCCCATCGGCGTCGGGGTCGGTATCGGTATCGGTATCGAACCGATTTATTCCCGGCCGTTAAGGGATTTCACGGCTACCCATCGTGCGGCATGGACATATCGAAAATTCTTGCCCAAAACCTTTTGCTTATTTTTCGACCCCGATACCGATACCGACCCCGACCCCGATTTATCGCACTTGACGAACTTGACAAACTTTACAAACTTGACGAACTTGATAAACTTTCCTCTTCCATCTTCCGCAGTTCGTCCAGGAAGACCTCCAGCAGCCGTTCTTCCGGCACCTTTTTAATAATCTTCCCCTTCTTGAAGATGATCCCGACGCCGTGACCGCCGGCGATGCCGATATCCGCCTCCCGCGCCTCGCCGGGGCCGTTGACCACGCAGCCCATCACCGCCACCTTGAGTCTGGTGTGCATGGTCTGCAGGTGCTGCTCCACCGCCTCGGCCAGGGGAAAAAGATCGATGCGGGTGCGGCCGCAGGTCGGGCAGGAGATCATCTCCGGGCCGCGTTCCCGGATACGGAGGGAACGGAGCAGTTCATAGCCAACCCGCACCTCCTCCACCGGATCCCGGGTCAGGGAGATGCGAAAGGTGTCGCCGATGCCGTCGAAAAGCAGGATGCCGAGAGCCACGCTGGACTTGACCGTGCCGGCGATGAGCCCGCCGGCCTCGGTGACGCCCAGGTGCAAGGGGTAGTCGGTTTTCTCGGCAAGCTGCCGGTAGCCGGCGATGGTGGTCAGCACGTCCGAGGACTTGATGGAGATCTTGATCTCCTCCCAGCCGAGTTCTTCCACCAAACGGACATTGCGCAGGGCGCTTTCGATCAGCGCCTTCGGATTCTCGGGAGTGGGGTAGCCGTGCGCGCGCAGCAGATCCTTTTCAATGGAGCCGGAGTTGACCCCGACCCTGATCGGCACCCGGTGCGCCCGAGCCGCCGCCACCACCTTGGCCAGCTTCTTCTCGCCGCCGATGTTGCCGGGATTGATCCGGATACACTGCGCGCCGTTCTCCACCGCGGCGACTGCCAGGCGCCAGTCAAAGTGGATATCGGCGATGAGGGGGATGGAGATGGAGGCGCGGATGGTCTTCACCGCCGCGGCCGCGGCCATGTCCGGCACCGCGACCCGAATCAGGTCGCAGCCCGCCGCCGTGAGCTGGGCAATCTGGGCCAGGGTCCGCTCGGTATCCGCGGTGTCGGTGTTGGTCATCGACTGCACCGCGATGGGTGCGCCGCCGCCGATGGGGACATCACCGACCCGGATCTGCCTGGTTGGTCTGCGCGTGATCATCCGTTCCGCTCCGTCCGCTGCAGGTTGATTTCCGCTTCCGACGCCCGCACGTAGAGCGGCGCGGCGCCCGCCGGCTCAAGCACCTTTCCCTGCGCCAGCATCCCCGCCGCGAGCAGGCCCACCTGCCGGGCGCTCGGCTGGCAGAGATGGTCGGGCAGCCGGCTGACCTCTTTTCCGGCCGCCCACTGCTCCTTGTACACCTTCGCGCCCGGCCCGACAAGCAGGACCGGTTCGGTCACCTCAGCCAGCAGCAGGGCGGGCGGCAGCACCGCCGGCCGGCCGAGCGGCCGCGGTAACCCGTCCGCGTCCATTCGGTAAAAAGCCGCATAGAGCTCCTGCTTCCTTGCATCGAGCAGACTGCAAACCAGACTGCTCCCCGGCGGACTGGCCAGGGCCAGCGCTTCCAGGGTGTTCACCCCGACCAGCGGCTTGCCCGTGGCCATGGCAAAGGACTTGGCCGCGGCCATCCCGATGCGCAGACCGGTGAAACTGCCGGGGCCGCGGCTCACCGCGATGGCGTCCAGGTCGGCCCATTTTGCGCCCGCGGCCTCCAGCACCCAGATCACCGAGCCCAGCAATCGCCGCGAATGGGTGAGCTCCTGCTGGATGGTGCACTCGGCGAGCAGCTGAAATCCGGTCAGAGCGCCCCGGGTCAGACTGACGCTGCCGCAACCGGTGGCCGTCTCCAGGGAGAGGATCAGGTTCCCAGCCACCGCTGCACAAGCCTGAAGATATCGTTGTAGAAGACAAAGATCATCAGGGAGGCAAGCAGGAAGATGCCCACCTTCTGGCTCACTTCCATGGCCCAGTTGCTCAGGGGTCGGCGGCGGATGCCCTCGATGGTCAGGAAGACCAGGTGGCCGCCGTCCAGCACCGGGATGGGCAGCAGGTTGAGCACTCCGAGGTTCACGCTGAGCAGACCCATGAAGTAAAGCAGGTTCAGCCAGCCGGCCTCCATCTGCTGGCCGGCCAGCTCGGCGATCCGGATCGGCCCGCCCAGTTCCGAGGCCGGGATCACCCGCTCGATGATCTTGACGATCCCCATAATGGTCAGGTAGATCAGGTTCCAGGTCTGGATAAAGGCGCCTTCCAGCGCCTCACGCAGGGTCGCCTCCTGGTAGCTGACCCCGTCCATGCGGGTGATGCCGAGCATGTAGCGCTCGCCCACCTCCTCGCCGAACAGATTTTTGATCTTGTCCATGGCCGGCACCGCGCGGATGGTCAGCTGCTCGCCGTCGCGCTCGAGAAGCAGTTCCACCTCGCGGCCGCCGCTTTGCCGGATTGCCTCGGAGACCTGCTCCCAGGAGGATGTTTCCTGGCCGTTGATGCCGAGCACCTGATCACCGGGCTTGATCCCCGCCTTTTCCGCGGCCGAGCCGGGACCCACCTGGCCGATCACCGTGGTGTCCACCGGTTCGGGCAGACCGGCGAAAAAGAACATCCCGAAAAAAAGGACCACCGCAAACAGCAGGTTAAAGACCGGCCCGCCGGCGACAATGCCGAAGCGCTGCCAGACCGGCTTGTGGGAAAATGAACGGGACTGCTCGGCCAGGGGAACCTCGTCTTCCCCCTGGATCTCGCCGAACATCTTCACGTAGCCGCCCAAGGGGAAGGCGCTGATCAGATACTCGGTCTCGCCCCATTTACGGCCCACCACCTTGTTGCCGAAGCCGAGCGAAAACTTGAGCACCCTTACCCCGAACAGCTTGGCAAAGAGAAAATGGCCGAACTCATGGACAAAGACGAGAACGCCGAGAACGATAACAAAAGAGATGACTGAATTCATGGTATTATCCGCGGTCTGCGCCGCCTGCTTGCTTGAGGGTGATCAGTTGGCCGGCGATGGCCCGGGCCTGTGTATCCGCGGCCAGAATGGCCTGCAGGTCCAGCTCGTCGCCATTGTTTGTTGCTTCGAGGGTTTCCGCGACCACCCGGGCGATGTCGAGAAAGGCAAGCTTTCCGGCGAGAAAGGCCTCCACCGCCACTTCATTGGCTGCATTCAGGACCGCGGGCCTGGTTCCGCCCCGGACCAGGGCGTCAAAGGCCAGCCTAAGGGCCGGGAAGCGGTCATAATCAGGTTTTTCGAAGCTCAGGCTCCCGCACTGCGACAGGCTGAGCCGGGAGAGGCCGAGCCCCAGGCGCTCCGGATAGGACAGCGCGTAGGCAATGGGGATGCGCATGTCGGGAATACCCAGCTGGGCGACCACCGACCCGTCGATGTACTCCACCAGCGAATGGACGATGGACTGCGGGTGCACCACCACGCTGATCTGTTCCGGCGCCACATCGAAAAGCCAGCGGGCCTCGATCACCTCCAGGCCCTTGTTCATCAGGGTCGCCGAGTCGATGGATATCTTGCGGCCCATATCCCAGTTGGGATGGGCCAGGGCCTGATCCGGGGTGACCCGGCACAGCTCGCTGGTACTCCGGTCCCGGAACGGCCCGCCCGAGGCGGTCAGGATGATCCGACTCACATCCTCCCGGCGGCCGGCCTCCAGGGCCTGAAAAATCGCGCTGTGCTCGCTGTCGATGGGCAAAAGCCGCACCCCGTGCGCGCGAACCGCGGCCATGACCAGGTTGCCGGCCATGACCAGGGTCTCCTTGTTCGCCAGACCGATATCCTTGCCCGCCTTGATGGCGGCAAGGGTCGGCAGCAGACCGACGGAGCCGACCACCGCCGAAACCAGCATCTCCGCCTCAGGAGCGGTGGCTACCCGAAGGTTGCCCTCTCGCCCCCAGCAAATCCGGTCCTGAAACTCCCGGGGCAATGATTCGGCAAGGGCGCGGGCCGACCCCTCGTCAGCCACGGAAATGCAGCCCGGCTGAAATTCAAGCACCTGGCCGCGCAACTCGGCGACATTGGTTCCCGCGGCCAGGGATGCCACCCTGAACCGGCCGGGAAACTGCCGGACCACCGCCAGGACGTTTTTGCCGATGGACCCGGTGGAACCGAGCAGGGCGATGGTCCTCATGACCAGCGGCCAAGCAGCAGGAGGAAATAGTAGAGGACCGGCCCGGCAACCAGCAGGCTGTCAATCCGGTCCAGCACGCCGCCGTGGCCGAACAGCAGCCGTCCGGAATCCTTGACCCCCACCGCCCGCTTGATGATCGACTCGGTCAGGTCGCCGAAAATGCTCACCACCGCGAGCAGAAAAGCGGCCAGGGCGATCAGCGCGGGGCTGACCCCTGGCAGAAAATACCAACCGGCAGCCACTGCGCAAAGCATGCCGGCACTGATTCCGCCGATCGCGCCCTCCACTGTTTTCTTGGGACTGATCACCGGACAGAGTTTGCGCCGGCCCATGGTGCTGCCGATGTAGTAGGCCCCCGTATCGCCGCCCGCGGTGATCGCGGTCAACACCAGAAGCCAGCCGGCGCCCTGCGGCAGGGAGCGGATCAGCACCAGATGGGCCAGGGCGAAGCTGATGTACAGGATGCCCAGACAGCCGGTGCCAAGAAAATTGAGGCCGTTGTCAATTCTGGCATAGCGGCCCAGGACAAGCATGATCCATAAAAAAAGGCTGAAAAACAGCGAACCGAGCAGAAGATCGGGACGACCGGCAACAGCGGCCAGCACCGGCAGAAGGCTGACGGCGATCTTGACCCCGGTCATGACCGATGTCGGGGACGACACGGTCATCCGAAAATATTCAAGCAGGCCGTAGGCGGCGATGGCGACGATGACCAGCCAGAAAAGAACGGGCGGACCGAAAACCAGCAGCACCACCCAAAGGATGGTCATGATCAGGCCTGGAACTAAACGTTTCACGACGCCCTACTTGCGGAGTTGCGCCCCGGTCTTGCCGAAGCGACGCTGGCGGCGGCCATAGTCCGCCACCGCTTCGAGAAACTGGTCGCGTCCGAAATCAGGCCATTTGAGATCGGTGAAATAGAGTTCCGCGTAGGAAGACTGCCAGAGCAGAAAATTGGACAGGCGGTGCTCGCCGCTGGTGCGGATGAAAAGGTCGGGATCGGGCTGGCCGCGGGTATAGAGATGGTCGCTGAGCAGTGCCTCGTCCAGATCGGACACCGAAAGCTCACCGGCAACGCACTTTTCAGCCAGGGCCCTGACCGCCTGCATGATCTCATTTCTGCCGCCGTAGCTCAAGGCAAGGTTCAAGGTCATGGCCGAACAGCCGGCAGTGGCGTTGATCACCGCAGTCAGGGTCTCCCGAACTTCCGTGGGCAAGCGCTCCTGCTGACCAAGGCAGCACAGGCGGATGTCGTTCTTCAACATGGTCTCCACCTCGGACTGCAGGTAGGACTTGAGGAGGGCCATGAGCCCTTTGACCTCGATCTTCGGGCGTTTCCAGTTTTCCGTGGAAAAGGCGTACAGGGTAAGATGCCTGACCCCTATTTCCCGGGCCGCCTCGACCACGGCGCGGACCGAGGCTACTCCCGCCTTGTGGCCGAACAGACGCGGCCGCTTGCGTTCTTCGGCCCACCGGCCGTTGCCGTCCATAACAATGGCGACATGGACCGGGACCTGACTGATCTCCACCTGCGGCGCGGCGCCCATAATGTCTGCGTGAGACCCGCTCACACTTCCATCACTTCCTTTTCCTTGCCCGCGGCGATTTCGTCGATCATCTTGATAAAGCTGTCGGTGAGCTTCTGGGCCTCCTCCTGCAGGCGGAACATTTCGTCCTCGGATATCTCCTTGTCCTTTTTCATGTTCTTCAAAAGCTCGTTGGTATCGCGCCGCACGTTTCGCACCGCGACCCGGAATTCCTCGGAAATCTTCTTGACCTGCTTGACCAGATCCCGGCGGCGCTCTTCGGTGAGCTGCGGGATGTTCAAACGAATCACCTTGCCGTCATTGGCCGGGGTCAGGCCGATTCCCGAGGCAAGAATCGCTTTTTCGATGGGATGAAGCATCTGCGGATCCCAGGGCTGGATGGCGATCATCCGGCTCTCCGGGATGGTCAGGGTGCAGACCTGGTTCAGGTGCATCCGCTGGCCGTAGGCGTCAACGGTAATGTCGTCGAGCAGCGCCAGCGAGGCCCTGCCGGTCCGGATTCTGGTCAGATCGCGTTTGAGGGCCTCGACACTGTTGCCCATCTTCTCCTTCAGTTGGTCGATTACCTTGCTTGACATCATGACTCCTCAGGCTTTGGTTGCTTTTGCGTGGGGTAACTCTTGCGGTCCCGCTCAGTCGGAGGCGATCAGGGTGCCGATTTCCTCACCGGAAACAGCCCTGACAATGTTGCCAGGTGTCTTCATGTTAAAGACGAGAATCGGCAGCTCCTCCTCCCGGGCCAGGGAAATGGCCGAGCCATCCATCACCCGCAGGTTCCGCTGCAAGACCGTATCATAGGTGAGCCTGCTGAAGCGGACCGCGTCGGCGTTTTTCTCCGGATCCTTGTCGTAGACCCCGTCCACCCGGGTGGCCTTCATGATCACCTTGGCCTCGATTTCCAGGGCACGGAGAACGGCTGCGGTATCGGTGGTGAAATAGGGGTTGCCGGTGCCGGCGGCGCAGATGACCACTCTGCCCTTTTCCAGATGACGCACGGCGCGCCGCCGGATATAGGGTTCGCAGACGCTCTGCATGGTGATGGCCGACAAAACCCGGGTGGGAATCCCCTCCCGCTCCAGACCGTCCTGGACGGCCAGGCTGTTGATGACCGTGGCCAGCATACCCATGCTGTCGGCGGCGGATCGGTCCATGCCCGAGGCCGCCCCTGCAACGCCGCGAAAGATGTTGCCGGCGCCGATGACCAGGGCCAGCTGCACATTCTGCTCGTGCACGGTCTTGATTTCTCGGGCGACGAGCTTAATCATCTCAGGGCTGATCCCGAAGGAGCCCTCGCCCATCAGGGCCTCCCCGCTCACCTTCAGAAGAATACGATTGTATTTCACTCTTTTGTCTCCGATGCGTTCCGTCGCGGCGGTCTGTTCATGCGTCCCGTCTCACCGCGAGGGGACCGGCGCAGGGGCCTGCGCCTCAACCACCGATCTGGAACCGGGCGAACCGCTTGATGGAGATGTTCTCGCCCATCTTGGCGATCAATTCATTGAGCAGATCCTGAACGCTCAGGTCGGGATTCTTGACGAACTTCTGCTCCATGAGACAGCATTCGGCAAGATACTTGTCGATCTTGCCGGTGATCATCTTCTCGACGATGTTCTCAGGCTTGCCGGACTCCATGGCCTGGGCCTTGTAAATCTCCCGTTCGCGGGCCACCAGATCCGCGGGAACATCTTCCCTGGTTACTCCGACCGGATTGGAGGCGGCGATGTGCATGGCGATATCGCGGGCAAAGGCAATGAAGTCGTCGGTCTTGGCCACAAAATCAGTCTCGCACCCTACTTCAACCAGAACCCCGAGTTTGCTGCCGGCATGGATGTAGCTTTCCACCACGCCCTGGCTCGTGGCCCGATCAGCCCGCTTCTGGGCGACGGCCAGCCCTTTCTGCCGCAACAGGTCCACGGCCTTTTCCATGTCGCCGTCTGTCTCGGCAAGGGCCTTTTTGCAATCCATCATGCCGGCATTGGTCTTGTCGCGCAGTTCTTTGACCATTTGACTGGTAATATTCACGATACACTCCTTATGCTCAAATTATGCTCAAAATTCAGAGAGAAGAAGGGGCCCGCAGGCCCCTTTTGGAATCAGAAAAAAAACGGCTTACTCGGCGGCCTGCGGGTACTCATCGTCTCGACCTTCGGTGGCCGCCTCTTCCGCGGCCGCCGCTTCCATGGCGACCTCCATCTCACCGGCCCGCACCGCTTCCTCCTCGCCCCGGTTCGCCTTGCCCTCAAGAACGGCTTCGGCAATCAGGGAACTGATCAGCTTGATCGAACGGATGGCGTCATCATTGCCCGGGATAAGGTAATCAATCCCCTCGGGGCTGCAGTTGGTATCGGTCAGGGCGATGACCGGAATGTTCAGCTTCTGCGCCTCGCTGACCGCAATGGCCTCGTTCTTCGGATCGACGATGAACAGGGCGTCGGGCAGGGAACGCATGTTCTTGATACCGCCCAAGGTGCGCTCGAGCTTTTCCACTTCCTTGTTCATCTTGAGGATTTCCTTTTTGGGGAAACGGTTGATGGTGCCGTCTTCCTTCATGGCCTCGATTTTTTTCAAGCGGTCCACTGAGTGGCGGATAGTCTGGAAGTTGGTCATCATTCCGCCGAGCCAGCGGGAATTGACATAGGGCATGCCGCAGCGCTCGGCTTCCTGCATGATGATGTCCTGGGCCTGGCGCTTGGTACCGACGAACAGGATATTGCCGCCCCCGGCCACCTTTTCCTGGGCATACTGGTAGGCCCGCCGGAAAAGGCGCATGGTGGAATCAAGGTTGATGATGTAGATGCCGTTGCGCGGGCCGTAGATGAACGGCTTCATCTTGGGGTTCCATCGTCTGGTCTGGTGACCGAAATGGAGTCCGGCCTCGAGCATCTGTCGCATGGTTACCTGGGTCATTTTTCCTCCGTGTGATTCTGGTTGTTCCTCCATCCCATGCCCAATCCGGCTTGACCGGACACCAAAGGGCGCGAGCGGGATGTGTGAATGCCCGGACCGTTCTCCGTTCCGGGCGTTAAATAAACTTAATCTTTCTTTTTACCACAGGGGCAGGACAATTTCAAGCAAATCGACGGTTATGGCGGACAGGCTCGCCAACCGCGCCTTCCGCGCTGCTACCGTAAGGAACCGGAACCCAATTCACTCAGGAGCCAGGAAAATCCGAATTTCAAAAGCTCGGCGTCATCGCGTTCGACCCGCCGTCGCCGCTCCTTGTCCAGGCGTGAACGCCTGAGGAGGTCGTAGCGAGCGACATAGGCTCGAAATTCGTCAAGATTGTAACAAACCATGAAGGCCAGCTGCTGTAGCGGGCCGGCCACGCCCTCGCCCTGCCAGGGATTGGTCGCAAAGAAGGCGTCAACCTCTGCCCAGAGATCGTTCATCCGGTTGTATTCGTAAAGAACCTGGTCCCTTTCCCACTGGCGAAGGGTATACTGCCGATCTTCGAAATGGCCGCGGCAATAGGCATGGTGGGTCATGAAATAATAGGCACTGAGGTCGGAACCGGTGCCGGTCTTCTCCACGGCCCTCTCAAGAGGATACGTGCGGCAGGCGGAGGGTCGGTCACTGTAAACTGTGCAGCCTTGGTCCGAGAGAAACGGGCAGGTCTGTTCATCATTCTCCGCCATATTCAGCAGCACCGCCGGGAAATAGGGATGACTGCCCCGGCCGAGACGGGTATGCTGATGCATGAACCTGGACGAAGGAAGTCCTAGACGGTTTTTCAGGCGAAGCACGTCATAGGGATAAAGATACAGCTCCAACCTGCGGCAGCACGCTTTATAGCAACTGACGTCGGGGTGGCAGTGGAAGGAAAACGGCTGGTCGCCGATAACTGTTCGCCCCTCGGGAATCAGGGCCGGATCAAGGGTACTCTCGTTCATCGCCGTGCCAATTCCGTCTCCGAGGCAATGAAAAAAAAAGCTGATATGGCCTGGGCCATATCAGCTTGTTGCGGACAGGTATACCCGTCCCCAGCGAGACTATTCTTCCGCTTCGGCAGGCGCCTCGGCGGATTCATAGTCGACCAATTCAAGAATCGCCATGGGGGCGGCATCGCCAAGGCGTGTCCCGGTATGGATAATCCGGGTATAGCCACCCTTCCGCTCCGCATACTGGGAACCAATTTCTGAAAAAAGCTTGGCGACGACATCGCTGCTTTCGATGTATGCAGCTGCCTGGCGCCGTGCGTGCAAATCACCACGCTTGGCCAGGGTGATCATCTTGTCGGCAACCCTTCTGGCCTCTTTCGCCTTCGGAACGGTGGTCACAATACGCTCATGCTCAAACAGAGAAGTTACCATGTTGCGCAGCATGGCCTTCCGATGCTCTGACGTACGGCCCAGCTTGCGGTTTGATTTCCTGTGTCTCATAATCCAGTCCTTCGTCTCAAATAACGTATCCGTACTCTTACGGGATGGTTCGGTTAGATATCCTCGCCGTTTTCTTCACGCTGGTCCGGCGGCAACCAGCCCTCAATGTTCATGCCGAGGGACAGGCTGTGCTCTGAAAGCAACGCCCTGATCTCGTTGAGGGACTTGCGACCGAAATTCTTGGTCTTCAGCATCTCGGCGTCGGTCCGCTGTACCAGCTGACCGATAAACTGTATTTTTGCATTTTTCAAACAATTGGCGGACCGCACGGACAGCTCGAGATCATCCACATCCTTATCCAGAAACGGTGGATATTTGGTCATGCCGTCATCGCCGCCTTCGCCGATTTCCGGCTCGGCCTTCTCTTCATCAAAATTGATGAAAATGGTCATCTGTTCCTTCAGAATCTTGGCGGCAAAGGCAAGCGCATTTTCCGGGGTTACGCTGCCGTCGGTCTCTATCTCGAACGTAAGCCGGTCGTAATCGGTCTGCTGACCAACGCGGGCCTGACTGACCACATACTGAATCCGCTTGATCGGAGAAAATGCCGAATCAATGGGAATCACTCCGATGGGCTGATCCTCGGTCTTATTCTGTTCCGCCGGACGATACCCCTTGCCCCACTTCACTTCCAGTTCAGCACGGAAGGTCGTGTCCGCGGTGATGGTGCAGATATGCTGATCCGGATTCATGACGTCAACATACGGCGCACCGTTGATGTCGCCGGCAGTCACCACCCCGGGGCCTTTTTTCTCGATGACCACGGTCTGCGAGTCGCCATGATTAAGCTTCAGGCGAACCTGCTTGAAATTCAGGATGATATCAGCCAGATCCTCATGAATGCCGTTGATAGTGGTGAACTCATGCTGCGCCCCTTCAACCTTGACCGAGGTGATCGCCGCGCCACGGATGGAAGAAAGAAGAATGCGGCGCAGGGAATTGCCGATGGTCGTGGCGAATCCCCGTTCAAAGGGCTGGCAGACAAACTTGCCAAACCGGTCGGTATGGCTCTGCTTGTTTACCTCGATGCGTTCCGGCTGGATGAGATCATGCCAGTTTTTGTAAAACGGGATGTCCTCCCTGGTTTCCTGTGCCATACTCTACCTGATCGTTAAAATTACTTGGAGTACAGCTCGACTATCAGCTGTTCCTGAATCGGCAACGTGATTTCGTCCCTGTTCGGAAGGGCTTTGACCGTCCCTTGAAAGTTGGGGGCGTCAAGCTGCAACCAGCTGGGAACTCCTCTCCTGGCGGCACCCTCAAGATTATCAACAATCACTTCGTTTTTACGGCTTTTTTCTTTCAGGGTGATGATATCGTCCACCGACAGCTGATAGGAAGGGATATTAACCTTCTTGCCGTTCACCAGGAAATGGTTGTGGCGGACCAGCTGCCGCGCCTGATCTCGCGACCCGGCAAAGCCGAGTCGATAGACGGTATTATCGAGACGGCGCTCCAGCATCATCAGGAGATTTTCACCGGTAACGCCCTTGCGCTGTTCAGCCTTGGCAAAGAAATTGCGAAACTGTCCTTCCAGCATGCCGTACACGTGCTTTACCTTTTGCTTCTCGCGCAACTGCACCGCGTAGTCCGACAATTTCTTGAACTTGTTCTGTCCGTGCTGTCCGGGTGCATAGGAACGTCGCTCAAATGCACATTTGTCAGAGTAACAACGGTCACCCTTGAGAAACATTTTCAGATTTTCACGCCTGCACAAACGACAGGAAGCTTCCGTATATCTGGCCAACTTATACCTCCATGATTAGACATACGGCTCACCTTGCAGTAAATCTGCAACAGATGAGCCGTCAATACACTTAATCGCTGCCCTGAAATCAGACCCTGCGCCGCTTGGGGGGCTTACAGCCGTTATGCGGAACCGGGGTTACATCGCAGATCCGGCTCACTTCGATCTCGGCGGTGGCAAGGGCGCGCAGGGCGGATTCCCGACCCGGACCAGGGCCTTTCACCCGAACCTCAACTTTCCTGATCCCGTTTTCCTTGGCCTTGGCGACCGCATCGGCCAGGGCATTCTGCGCGGCAAAGGGCGTGGACTTGCGCGACCCCTTGAACCCGATAACCCCTGCACTGGACCAGGAAAGGACATTGCCCTGGCGATCTGAAATGCTGATCAGAGTATTGTTGAAAGTGGAATAGATAAAAACTATCCCTTCGGCAATGTTCTTTTTTTCCTTACGCTTAACCTTTCCGGTGCTTTTCTTAGGCTTTGCCATGATATCTCCGTATGGGAATTCGCCCCTGTTCCGAAGGAAGCAGGGAGCGATACTGATCACTAATTATCATTTACTGCGAACGACCGCCCCTTTGCGAGGTCCCTTCCGGGTCCTGGCATTGGTTTTGGTTCGCTGGCCGCGACAGGGAAGCGCGGCGCGATGACGTCGTCCCCGGTAGCAACCGAGATCAGTGAGCCGCTTGATATCCATGGATACTTCACGACGGCGATCACCTTCCACGGAATATCCCGATTCAATGATCTTTCTGATCTTAGTAACCTCATCGGCATTCAGATCATCACTGTTCATCCGATAGGGCAGATCCGCCTTGTCGAGGATCTCGCGCGCCGAGGCAATACCAATACCGTAAATATAGGTCAGCGCCCGGTCCAAATGCTTGTTTTTGGGTAAATCTACACCAGCTATACGTGCCAAGACCTTACTCCTTGTTCAAAATCTGTTTGCAGGATTGGCTTATCCCTGACGCTGCTTATGCTTCTTGTTCTTGCAGCTGACGCGCACTACGCCCTTGCGTTTGTGCACTTTGCACTCACTGCACATTTTTTTTACCGATGCTCGTACTTTCATTGCCAGTCCTCCTGGACAACCTTCATTGACAAACTATTTCTTTCCACCCTTGGAACGAAAGGTAACCCGTCCCCTGGTGAGATCATAGGGTGAAAGTTCAATGGTCACCCGGTCCCCCGGGAGAATCTTAATATAATGCATCCGCATTTTTCCGGAGATATGTGCCAGAACCTTATGCCCGTTATCCAACTCAACCCTGAACATGGCGTTGGGCAACGGTTCAATAATGGTCCCTTCAACTTCAATGGCATCTTCTTTCGCCATACTCTCCCTCAGAAAAATCGATCAGCACAAAAAAGGTATATATATATACAATGTGCTTTTTTTTCAACCTATTTTTAGAATGAACGTGAAGCTCATTCTATTCTCAATCATTTCCAGATCTTAATGCGCTAAGAACCAAAGGGCCGTCTGCGGTCGCGGCCACGGAATGTTCAAAATGCGCGGAAGGTCGCCCGTCAGCGGTGACAACCGTCCAGTCGTCGGCGAGAACCTTGACTTTATAGGTTCCGGCATTCACCATGGGTTCAATGGCCAGAACCATTCCCTCCACGATTCGGGGTGACGATTTCCCCTTCTGAACATAATTGGGCACCTCGGGACTTTCATGCAGACTGGTGCCTATTCCATGCCCGACAAACTGACGGACCACGGAAAAACCGTTGTTTTCCACATGTTCCTGGACCGCCCGGGAAATATCGGCAACCCGATTGCCGACCTGGACCTGCGCTATGGCCAGATCCAGCGACTCGGCAGTTACCCTGAGCAGTTTTTCCTTTTCCGGAGAGACAGCGCCGACCGGAATCGTCAGAGCGGCATCGCCGTAGAAGCCCTGGTACAGGACGCCAAAATCAATGCTGACCACATCGCCGTCGTGCAGGTATACCTTTTTCGACGGGATGCCGTGCACAACCTGCTCATTAATCGAAACGCACAGGCTGCCGGGAAACCCGCGGTAACCCTTGAAAGCCGGTTCAGCGCCATGATCCCGACAGTACTGTTCAGCCCATCGGTCGAGAAGCATGGTCGTCTGACCGGAGCGTATCTGTTTCCGTAAAAGATCCAGGACGCCGGCGACGATCTGGTTCGCCGCAAGCATGATCCGGATCTCATCAGGGGTCTTGACGGTGATGCTCTTCTCCTGGCCGGTCATTTACGAAAAAGGGATCAGCGTCGTCCCCTGATCCGTCCCGCCTTCATGAACCCTTCATAATTGCGCATGACCAGATGGGACTCGATCTGGGAAATAGTATCGATGGCAACGCCGACGACAATCAGCAGCGCGGTACCCCCGAAATAAAAGGGCACGTTGAACTTGCTGATCAGCAGGGTGGGCATGACGCACACCGCGCTGAGATAGGTCGCGCCGATGACGGTCAGACGGGTCAGCACCCGATCGATAAATTCGGAGGTCTTTTTGCCGGGACGAATACCCGGAATAAACCCACCGTTCTTTTTCAGATTCTCAGCAACGTCATCCGGCTTAAAGGTCACGGCGGCGTAGAAAAAACAGAAGAAAACGATGAACCCGACAAAAAGGATGTAATAATAAATCGTGCCCGGCGAAAGGGCCGCTGATACCCGCTGTACCCAGTCAATCTGAATAAAGGTACCGATGGTCGCCGGAAACATCATGATGGACGAGGCGAAAATCGGGGGGATAACGCCGGCAATATTGATCTTCAGGGGGAGGTGGCTGGTCTGGCCGCCGTAAACCCTGCGGCCGATAACCCGCTTGGCGTACTGGATAGGGATCCGTCGCTGCGAGGTCTCGGCAAAGATAATAAAGGCGACAATCGCTATCATCATGATCACCAGGAACGGAATGAAAATTATCGCCAACTCGCCCGCCTTGACCAGCTGAATGGTGTTGCCGACGGCAGCGGGCATCCGCGCGACGATACCGGCGAAGATGATCAGGGAAATACCGTTGCCGATCCCCCGTTCAGTCATCTGCTCACCCAGCCACATGATGAAAGCGGTGCCCGAGGTCAGGGTCAGCATGGTCATGAGCTTGAACTGCAAGCCGGCCTGCAGGACGATGGCTTCGCCGTTCGGACCGGCCATCCCTTCCAGGCCGCTGGCGATGAACATGCTCTGGATAATGCTCAAGCCCACCGTGCCGTAGCGGGTATACTGGGTGATCTTGCGGCGGCCCTGTTCACCCTCTTTGGATAGCTGTTCCAGTTGCGGGACAACCACCGTCAGGAGCTGAATAATGATCGAGGCGCTGATATAGGGCATGATCCCGAGGGCGAAAATGGAGAAATTCTCCAAGGCGCCGCCGGAAAACATGTTGAACATGCCGAACAGGGTCCCGGCATTCTGCTGAAAAAAGGCGGCAAGGGCCTCACCGTTGATACCGGGGGTTGGGATCTGCACGCCGATCCGGTAAACCAGGAGCATCAGCAGGGTAAAGACGATCCTCCTCCGCAGTTCAGGAATGTTTGCCGCACTGGCGAGGCCGCTCATAGGCTATTCCTTCACGGACCCGCCGGCGGCTTCGATTCTGGCCTTCGCCCCCGCGCTCACCTTGTCCACCTCGACGGTCACGGCGGTGGTGATTTCGCCGTTGGCCAGCACCTTCACCTTGGCGTCGGTCGCCTTGATCAGCCCGGCCTCAAGAAGTGCAGCCCGATTCACCGTGGCTCCCTTTTCGAAACGATTCAAATCGCTCAGGGAGATAATGGCGAACTCCTGCTTGAAGATATTGGTAAAGCCCCGCTTCGGCAGCCGGCGATGCAGCGGCATCTGGCCGCCTTCAAAGCCGGGATTGCGGCTGTAGCCGGTCCGGGCGCGCGCGCCCTTGTGACCGCGCGTTGCCGTTTTTCCCCGGCCGCTTCCCGGTCCGCGCCCAACCCGTTTGTTGTCGCGCCGTGCCCCTTCGGATGGCTTAAGATTATTCAACGTGAGCATGTCTATTCCTCCACCCGCACCAGGTGCAGTACCTTGTTGACCATACCCCGGATCTCCGGCGTATTTTTTCTGACCACGGTCTTGTTCATTTTCGTCAGCCCGAGGCCGACCAGGGTAGCCCTGATCTTCCTGTTGCTGTCCAAGCCGCTTTTCACCTGGGTTATCTTGATCGTATCACTCATTGTTCAAACCTGCCTTCAAATTCACGTTGGGTTCAGGCAACCATTTCATCGGCGGCGAGGCCGCGCAGCCGGGCGATATCCTCCACCGACCGCAGCCGGCGCAACCCGTCAATGGTAGCTTTGACCAGGTTGTGCGGGTTATTGGACCCCAAACATTTGGTCAGAATATTCTGGACGCCGGCAGCTTCCAGGACGGCGCGGACCGCACCGCCGGCAATAACGCCGGTACCGTCGGAAGCAGGCTTGAGGAGAACGGTTCCGGACTTGAACTTGCCATTGATCTCGTGGGGAATGGAGACATCGGTAAGCGATACCCGACGCATGTCCTTTTTAGCGCTTTCCACTCCCTTGCGGATAGCCTCCGGCACCTGATTTGCCTTGCCCAGTCCGCAACCGACCAAACCCTTTCCGTCACCGACCACGACAATAGCACTGAAGCTAAAGCGACGGCCGCCCTTCACAACCTTGGCAACCCGGTTGATATAAACAATCTTTTCTATGAGCTCTTCCTGGTTGCCTTCTTTCGCCCGTTTAAAATCAGCCAAGAAACACCCCCGTACTATGTGTATTGTGCATGAATAGTGAACTTCCGGTTAAAAATTAAGCCCGCCTTCACGGGCTCCGTCGGACAAGGCCTTGACCCGGCCGTGGTAAAGATTACCGCCGCGATCAAAAACCACCTGGGTAATGCCGGCGGTCTTTGCCCGCTGGGCAATGGTCACCCCAACCTGTTTGGCCTGGGCAATCTTACCCTTGACTTCGGCCGCAGCAAACTCCTTGTCCTTGGTCGACATGGTCACCAGGGTTGCATGCCTGGTATCGTCTATAATCTGGGCATAAATATGCCGATTACTTCTGAATACACGCATTCTCGGCCTCTCAGAGGTCCCGAACAGGCGTGTCCGAATCCGCTCGACGCGCTTTTTCCGCGCTGCTACTTTTGGGCTTGTTTTCGCCATGGTCCTACCATCGGTTAGAATATGTTATTTTGAGCCGGCCTTGCCAACCTTGCGGACAATATGCTCATCCTCGTAACGGATGCCCTTGCCCTTATACGGCTCCGGCTTGCGGATATCCCTGATCTGAGCAGCGGTGAGGCCGAGCAGCTCCTTGTCAATGCCGTCAAGTGTGATCATGTTGTTCTTGTCGACCTCAGCGGTGATCCCCTGGGGCAGCGAGTAATCAACAGGGCTGGAATATCCTACGTTCAAGGTAAGGACGGATTTTTCCACCTTGGCACGATAGCCCACGCCTTCCACCAGGAGTTTCTTTTGAAATCCCTGGTCCACGCCGGTGATCATGTTGTTCAGCAAGGTTCTGGTCAGGCCCCAGAAGGCATTCACCCTTTTGCTGTTTCCTTTTGGCGTGACAAGCAGTTTGTCGCCATCAAGCTTCAACGCGATCTCCGGACGGATATCGCGTTCAAGCGAACCCTTCTTGCCGGTCACCTTGACATGTGTACCTTTTATCTCAACCTTTATTCCGCTGGGCACGGAAATAGGCAGCTTGCCGATTCTGGACATCTTGTTTCTCCTCTTGTCAAGCGGTCGTCATTACCAGACTTCGCACAGCAGTTCACCGCCGATGTTCAGGCTTCGCGCCTCCCGATCGGAAATGATGCCGCGCGAGGTGGTCAGGATGGCTACCCCAAGACCGCTCATCACCTTGGGTATCCGGTCGGATTTTTTGTACTGCCGGAGACCGGGCTTGCTGATCCGCCGAATTCCGGTAATGACCTTCTCGTTGCGGGGTCCGTACTTCAAATCAATTTTCAGCACACCCTGATCACCCTCTTCGATGATCTGGTAATCGCTGATATATCCTTCCTGCTTGAGGACTTTGGCCACACCCACCTTGATTTTGGAGAGGGGGACTTCGACCGAGGGAAAATGGGCCATGACACCATTTCTGATTCGGGTCAGCATATCGGCCAGCGGATCACTCATTGACATATGTTCACCATTCAAACAATTTAATGCATACTGCGCAGTACAGTACGACTCTGGTTATCTCATGTTACCAGCTGGACTTGGTCACGCCGGTAATCTCCCCCTGGGAGGCAAGCTTTCTGAAGCAGAGCCTGCACATGCCAAATTTTCTGATATAGGCTCTCGGCCGGCCGCAGAGCGGACAACGGTTGTATTCGCGAACCTCAAACTTACCTTTGCGCTTAGCCTTGGCAATCAGTGATTTTTTTGCCACTGCTTCCTCCTGAATGAATTACGTTTACTTTGCCGGCGGTCGAATAACCGTCTTATTTCTTGCGAAACGGCATACCCATCAGACTGAGCAGCTCATACGCTGCCTCGTCGGTCTTGGCTGTTGTCACGATACAGATGTTCATGCCCCGGATCTTGTCGATTTTATCATAATCAATCTCCGGGAAAATGATCTGCTCCTTGATACCCAGGGAATAGTTGCCCCGTCCGTCAAAGCCTTTGGTCGAAATGCCCCGAAAGTCACGGACCCGGGGCAGGGCGATATTGATCAACCGCGACAGAAAATCATACATCCGGTCATGGCGCAAGGTCACCCGGCAGCCGATGGGCATGCCGCTCCGGAGTTTGAAGGTGGCGATGGACTTTTTGGCCTTGGTCACCACGGCTTTCTGCCCGGCAATCATCGTCAATTCGCCGGCCGCATTCTCCACGACCTTCGGATTCTGGACAGCTTCGCCCAATCCCATGTTCAGGACGATCTTTTCGATCCTTGGGATCTCCATGGTATTGGTGAAACCGAATTTTTCCTGAAGCTGTTGCCTGCAGGTCTTCTCGTAATGTTCTTTCAGCGTTGCCATATGTTACTCCCGAACTGCAGGTGTCCTACTTTTTTGCGGTTTGAATGGTTGCCCCGCAGCCCTTGCAAACCCGTACCTTTGTACCATCTTCCAGCAGCTTCTTGCCGATGCGCACCGTTTTGGTGCATTCCGGACAGACCAGCATCAGATTGGAAATATGCACGGATGATTCCTTCTCCAGTATCTGACCCGCCTTTGTCGCATCGGTGGGCTTCATGTGGCGCTTGATCATGTTGATCCGCTCCACCACCGCCCGGTTGGCCTGTTTGTCAATCTTCAAAACCTTCCCGACACGGCCCTTGTCCTTGCCCGCGATCACTTCGACCTGATCGTTGACCCGCAAATTTGTATATCCTTGCCGCATTTCCTTTTCCTCGTGTACTCGGTATCGAACAGTTCCCCGCTCCGGCTGGCCGGTTAGAGGACCTCCGGTGCGAGTGAAATGATTTTCATGAATCCCAGGGAACGCAGTTCTCTGGCCACCGGTCCGAAAATACGGGTGCCAATGGGCTCTCCGGAATTAGAGAGCAGAACAGCCGCATTTTCATCAAACCTGACCGTGGTATCCTCAGGTCGCTTGATCTCCTTGACTGTCCGGACCACGACCGCATCAAGTACATCGCCTTTTTTGACCTTGGCGTGCGGGATAGCCTCCTTCACGGTGACGACGATAACGTCCCCGATGCTTGCGTAACGTCTGCGCGTTCCGCCAAGGACTCTGATGCAGAGCACCTTCTTGGCGCCGGAATTGTCGGCAACATTCAGTACTGTTTCTGTCTGTATCATAATTTCACCCTATACTTCCTCATGGAACCTTGTCGTTGTTTCGAACAGCGTCCCATCAGGCCGCATGCTGAACTATGTTCCGAACACGCCAGCGCTTGTTTTTGCTCAGCGGACGGCATTCCTCGATAAGGACGATGTCACCGACATTGCACTCATTGGCCGGATCGTGAGCCATATATTTCACCCGACGCCGAATGAACTTCCCGTACAGTTTATGACGTACTTTCCGTTCAACGAGGACGACAACGCTCTTATCCATGGCGTTGCTGATGACGGCACCCTGCCGCGTCTTTCTGGTTTTGTTCGTGTCACTCATTCTCTTCAGTCCAGTCGTTAGTTTACTTTAACAGGCTCACTTGGCCGAAAATTCTTTCATAACCGTCTGCACCCTGGCAATCTCCTTGCGGAGCTGACCAAGTCGCGAAGGATTCTCCATACGGCGGATACCGTTCTGGAACTTCAACTTGGAATAATCCTCGCGCAGGTCCTTATCCTTTTTCTGGAGTTCAGCCGGACTCATCTTGCGTAAATCATTAGCCTTCATATCCTTGTGTTCCTTGAAATCACTTTTGTCGCAAACGGCAGTTTATAGCTGGCCAGGGTGAGTGCTTCCATCGCCAGTTCTTCCGGCACGCCGCTCAGCTCATAGAGAACCTTGCCGGGACGGATGACCGCGACCCAGTATTCGGGAGCGCCCTTACCTTTACCCATGCGGGTTTCAGCAGGTTTCTTGGTGACCGGCTTGTCCGGAAACACCCGGATCCACATCTTGCCGCCGCGTTTAATCGTTCTGTTGATCGTAATACGTGCCGCCTCAATATGGGCCGAGGACATCCGGCCACACTCCACCGCCTTCAGCGCATAATCGCCGAAGCTGATTTCCGCACCGCGGTTGGCCGTGCCCCGCATGCGGCCCTTGAACTGCTTACGGAATTTTACCTTCTTGGGACTTAGCATTGTCTCTGCTCCTTATCGTGGAGAATGCACTTTCTGCCGCGGCGGGCTACCGCTGCGACCAGCCGCATTCAACAGTTACTGCCCGATCTGTGCCATCTCGGAATCATTAAGCACTTCACCCTTGAATATCCAGACCTTGACCCCGATAATGCCATAGGTGGTCTTGGCCTCAGCCACGCCGTAGTCAATATCGGCCCTGAGGGTGTGAAGGGGAACCCGTCCTTCTTTGAACCATTCGGTCCTGGACATTTCCGCACCGCCCAGGCGACCGGAACAGGTGATCTTGACCCCCTGCACTCCGAAACGCAGAGCGGAATTGATGGACTTCTTCATTGCCCGGCGAAAGGCAACGCGTCGCTCAAGCTGCATGGCAATATTTTCGGCAACCAGCTGGGCATCGGCCTCCGGCCTCCGCACCTCCTGGATGTCTATCATGCACTCACGGCCGAACTTCTTTTCGATATCCGATTTCAGGGTCTCGATCTCCGCGCCTTTCTTGCCGATAACAATACCGGGTCGGGCGGTGAAGAGCTTGATCCTGATCTTATCGCCGGTGCGCTCAATGATGATTCTGGACACCCCCGCATGATAGAGTCGCTTCTTCAAATACTTGCGAATCTGCTGATCTTCATACAGGTAACGTGAATAGTCTTTGCCCGCGTACCATATTGATTCCCATGTGCGGGTGATATTGAGCCGCAATCCGACGGGATTAACTTTCTGCCCCAAGGTGATCCTCCGTTGCCTCTATCTGTTTATCTCAAAACCAGTATTGAACCAGCGAACCTTACGCCTCATCAACCACAACGGTGATGTGGCTGGTCCGCTTCAGAATCCTGCCGGCCCTGCCCATGGGCCGCGGCCGAAACCGCTTCAGCATGGGACCCCCGTCAATCAGAATCTTCTTTACGTACAGGGTATCCGTATCAACCTTCTCGGTCTGGATCGCGTTGGCCACAGCGGATTCGATCACCTTGCGCAGCAATCTGGCCCCTTTCTTCGGCATGAACTTGAGAATGGTGATCGCACTGTCCACATCTTTTCCACGCACCACATCCGCTACAAGTCTCGCCTTCTGGGGTGAAATGCGTATATATTTCGCGACGGCCTTAGTTTCCATCGTTATCTCTCCTGGTCGGTTCCTTCAGTTGCGGGCGGTTACTTTTTGCCCTTCTTATCAGCGGCATGACCGTAGTAGGTCCTGGTCGGTGAAAATTCGCCCAGTTTGTGACCGACCATGTTTTCCGATACATAGACCGGAATGAATTTCTTGCCGTTATGGACGGCAAAAGTCAGGCCGACCATATCAGGAGTTATGCCGGATCTCCGTGACCAGGTTTTGATGACCTTTCTTGAACCAGACTCCTGAGCACTGACAACCTTTTTCTGCAAATGGTCGTCGATAAAAGGACCCTTTTTAACTGAGCGGGACATTCCTATCTCCTCATCTAATTACTTCTTGCGTTTAGTAACGATATCGCGATCAGACCGTTTGTTGTGTCTGGTCTTATAGCCCTTGGTCGGCATACCCCAGGGCGAACATGGATGACGGCCACCGGAGCTTTTTCCTTCGCCGCCGCCCATGGGATGATCAATGGGGTTCATCGCCACGCCCCGGACATGCGGTCTCTTGCCCAGCCACCGGGTGCGGCCGGCCTTGCCCAGCTTGGCGCTGGCATGCTCAGTGTTGCCGACCTGGCCGATGCAGGCGCGGCACAGCTTGTTGAACTTGCGGACCTCGCCTGAGGGCAGCTTGACCAGCACATGCGATCCTTCCTTGGCCATGACCTGGGCGGCAGCTCCTGCGCTGCGCACCATCTGGGCGCCCTTGCCTATTTTCATTTCCACGTTGTGGATAATGGTACCCAGGGGGATATTGATCATGGGCAGGCAGTTGCCCGGCTTGATATCAACATCCTCGCCGGCGATCACCTGATCGCCTACGGTAAGGCCATTCGGGGCGAGGATATAACTTTTATCGCCGTCAAGATAGGAAAGCAGAGCGATATTGGCGGATCGGTTGGGATCGTACTCTATGGCGACGACCTTGGCCGATACTCCGGTTTTATTACGTTTCCAGTCGATCAGACGGTATTTTCTCTTGTGTCCGCCTCCGCGATGGCGGGCGGTCACCCGGCCGTACGCATTGCGGCCACCGGTGCTTTTGAGGGGGCTCAGGAGGCTCTTCTCAGGCGCCTTATCTGAAATATCGGGCTGGAGGACCGTTACCTGATGCCGCTTGCCCGCTGACGTCGGTTTATGGGTTTTGATAGCCATTGTTCTTCCCGTTACCTAACCTTTATATAAATTGCTCACTCGGCTGTTCGTCGCCAAATTCCCTGAAATACCGGCTTACAGTTCATCAAGGAAATTGATCTTTCCCTCGGCCAGGGTGACATATGCCTTTTTCCAATCATTGGAGCGGCCAACCGACTTCACGCCCACGCGCCGTTTCTTGCCGAGGACCTTGGTTGTCCTGACGCGGGCCACCTTGACCTGGAACATGTCCTCAACCGCCTTCTTGATTTCCACTTTGTTGGCCTGAGGATCAACCTTGAAGGCGACGGTTTCTTGCTGCTCGTGAAGCAGGTTGCTCTTTTCCGTCAGACACGGTTTCTTGAGTACGCGCTGTAGATCCTTCATACCATCAACCTCTCTTCCAACTGTGCAAGGGTGGACTGCTCCAGCATCAGTTTTGAATATTTCAGGATATCGTAGACATTCAATCCCACCGTCGGCAGAACCTTGTAGCCCACCGCATTTCTGGCGGAAAGCGAGAGATTCTGATTGGTGCCGTCGGTGACCACCAGGCAGTTGTCAAAGTTGAAATTCTTCATCACGTTGACAAACTCCTTGGTCTTAATCTCCGGCATGGTGAACTTGTCCAGGATAACCAGGTTCCCCTCGCTGAAGCGGGCGCTGAGCGCCATGCGCAGTGCCAGACGCCGAACCTTCTTCGGCAGCTTATAGCTGTAATCGCGAGGTTTGGGTCCGAAGACCACGCCGCCGCCACGCCAAATCGGTGAAGTTCTGGAGCCGGAGCGAGCCCGGCCGGTGCCCTTCTGTCGCCAGGGTTTGAGGCCACCACCTCTGACTTCACCACGCGTTTTGGTTGAGGCCGTACCTTGTCGTCGGTTGGCGCGCTGCATGCAGACAACCTCATGAAGGATGCCCGGCTGCACTTCCACCGCGAAAAGGGCGTCGTTCAATTCCACGTCTCCGACCTTGGCGGCGGAGGTATTCACTACGTCACAAACTGCCATTTGCTTCTCCTCAAACAGCCGAACAGATTAACTTTTAATGAAAATTTTGATCAGGCCGTTTTTCGCTCCAGGGACGGCTCCGTGCACCAGGAGGATATTTTCATCGGGGCGGATATCGACGATCTTCAGATTCTTCTCAGTGACCAGGTCGTCACCCATATGGCCGGGCATCCTTCTGCCCTTGACAACCCTGCTCGGCCACGCACTGCAACCGATGGAACCGGGTGCCCGATGAAACATCGATCCGTGGGTAGCCCGGCCGCCTTTGAAGCCATGCCGCTTGACCACACCCTGGAAGCCGCGCCCTTTCGAGGTTCCTGATATATGGATCTTATCGCCAATATTCACCAGTTCCTTAACAGTTACCTGCTGGCCAAGTTCATAGGCTTCAGGATCGCTCACCCTGAACTCGGTGATGTGATAAAAGCCGCCGGCCCCGGAACGCTTGCAATGACCAGCCTCGGCCTTGTTGAGCCGGGACGGCTTCTTCTCCAGAAAACCGACCTGAATCGCATTGTATCCCTCGCCGGCCATGGTTTTTTTCTGCAGTACCGTACAGGGACCGGCCTCAATGACCGTCACCGGAATAGATCGACCCATCTCATTATAGACGCGGGTCATACCTACTTTCCGCCCCAGTATTCCCATTGTTTTCGGCATGTGTCTACCTGTCTGCTATATTCTCAATTCACGGCGCCGAACATTCTCCGGCACCCGTCATTTGTGCCGCAAAGGTTACGGCAGCTTTATTTCCACATCAACCCCGGCGGACAGTTCCAGCTTCATGAGCGAATCAATCGTCTGCTGCGTCGGTTCCAGGATATCGAGAAGCCGGCGGTGCGTCCGCATTTCGAACTGCTCACGCGACTTCTTGTCAACGTGCGGGGAGCGCAGCACGGTGTACTTGCTGGTGCTGGTCGGCAGCGGAATCGGTCCGGCTACCGTTGCCCCGGTACGGCGGGCAGTCTCAACAATTTCGCGGGTCGACTGATCAAGCAGCTTATGGTCATACCCTTTCAGTCGAATGCGAATTTTATCTGTCGGGATCATTGTCTCCTGTTCCTCTTACTCGATGATTTTACTGATAACTCCGGCGCCTACTGTCCGGCCGCCCTCGCGGATGGCGAAGCGAAGTCCTTCCTCCATCGCGATCGGCGTGATCA
>QZJD01000003.1 GCA_003604995.1 Desulfobulbus sp.
TGGTTGAAAATGCTGGATTATTTGCTCTGCAGCAGATGATTGACAGCCGTTAGTGCCGGACCAGCGCCTTGGCCAGGGGGCGGAATTGCAGGCCGTAGAACATTTCCATGTAGCGCCTGGTTTCCATGCGTTCCAGGTTGGAGACATAGCGCCAGAAGCCGTAGATGCGGGCAAGGGTCATCATTCGTTCGGCATAGAGTTTCCAGGTGTACCTGGCCTGCACCCGGTCAATGCCCCCTTGGGCAATGCGCTGAAAGTATGACGGGTCGTTCCGGCAGCGGCGGAAGAAATCCGCCAGCTGTCCGCTGATCGTCTCTTCATAGTTCGGATCGATATGAAACCCGGAGATGTTGTGTTCAATGATCTCCATGGGGCCGCCGAAACAGGTGGCAAAGGTAGGCAGGCCGCTGCCCATGGCCTCGATGACCGTAAGGCCGAAGGCCTCGAACAGGGCCGGTTGGACAAAGACCCCCTGCCGGTCGGCCACGCAGCGGTAGAGTTCGCCCGCGGTTTTCTTGGGCAAATGCACCCCCAGCCAGCGGACCTGGCCGTCCAGCCGGTGTTCGTCGAACAATTGGTGCATGAGGTGGATCTGTTCGATCTCCTCGGCATCCGCCGAATGGTCCGGATTGATATGGCCGCCGATCACCAGCAGGTTGGCCAGTTCGCGCAGTTCCGGATTTCTGCCGTAGAGGCGGACCAGACCGGTGAGGTTCTTGATCCGGTCCAGGCGGGCCATGGTCAGGATAAGCGGCTTGTCCCGTTCGGCGAGCACCCCGCGCGTCTCCTCGGGCCTGGGCTCGCCGTGGATCAATTCCTCGATTTCCGGCTGCAGGTCGGTGAAGCGCCTGTCCTGCTCCCGGGCCGGGAAATAGATCTCCGGGTCCGCGCCGGGCGAGACGATGTTGAACTTGGGGTCATAGACGTCGATGCCGTGGACGACGCGGTAGAGGTTCGGCATGGTGAAGGTCATGTGGCTTTCGTACTGCCCCGGGGTATCGGCGGTGCCGGCGATTTCCTGGTAGGTGCTGGTGATGATGAAGTCGGCGGCGTTCATCGCGATGAGATCGGCGGTGAACTGGCAGGAAAAATGGTACTGCTCATCGTTCTGCCGCCAGTAAAGATCGGAATACAGATACTTGGCCTTTTCCAGGGCATGGGCGATGTTGCACTGGGTGACCCCGAGCTTGTGCGAGATCAGGCTCGCCACCAGGTTGCCGTCGGAATAGTTGCCGATGATCAGGTCGGGCCGGCCGTCCAGTTCGGCCATCAGTTTCTTGCCGGCGTCCTTGGCGAACCGTTCCAGGTAGGGCCATATTTCGAAGCGGGAGATCCAGGGGCGGACGACCTCGCCCTGACCGTCCCGGAAAGGGATCCGGAGAATGATGCTGTTTTTGGTGCCGTTGATCGGCTCCAGGCGCTGGTCGCAGGTGGTGCCCTCTGCTTCGGGGATGAGCCTGGTCAGGACGATGATCCGCGGCTCGATCTCCAGGCCCTGGCTGTAGATCCGCTGGCGCATCTCGTTTTCCAGCGCCCGGACCTGATCCAGGATGTAGACCACCTGGCCGCCGGTATCCGGGCGGCCAAGCACGTTGGCCTGGCCGAAGAATCCGTGCGGCGAGATGATCGCGATGGAGAAGATCATCGGAACCCTGGCGAGAAAGGTCTCCAGGGTGGCGGGGGAGGGCGCTTCCAGGATGTCCAGGAGGATGCGCATGGTCTCCTTGACGATCCGGACGGTTCGGCCCCAGCCCGGTTCAAACCCCATCTCCTGCAGTTCTTGCCGGATGGCCGGCCATTCGGTCGCGTCGTCCAGGCCGTTCAACAGGGTCAATGCCTGCCTGAGGGCCTGGCGCAGCTCATCGGTGCTGTTGACGGTCTCATTGAGCAGCAGCTGCTGGCGGCGGTAATTGTGCAGCTGGAGAAAACGGAGCAGGCGGTTGTCTTCGCGCCCCAATTCCTGAAAGAGGCCGCTGGACAGCCGACGGTTGAGGAACTCGACGCCGCGGCCGATGGAGTGCTCCTCCTGCAACTTGAAAAAATTGCGGAGAAACGGGGCAAAGTCGATTTCCAGGGGCCAGGGGTCGACATGCTCCCCCACCACATAATGTTCCTTGAATTTGAGAAATCGTTCGGGCGGGATGACCTCCATGGTCAGCGTGGACAGGTGGATCCGCAGGTAAAGCCAGCGGGCCACCCTCCGGCGCAGGGCGAAATAGGCCCACGGCGGCTGGATGGTCGCTTCCTGCGCCCACTGGACCAGGGTCTTGAACGGGCTTGCCCCGAGGGCGCCCGCGTCCTCTTCCCCGGTCACCTTGTTGAAAATATCAAAGATGCCGGTGCGCAGGAGAAGGGGCTGGTTGCAGTCGCAGAGCGCCTGCAGGAAGAGGCGCGATTCCGCCGGGTTCTGCTTGAGAAAGAGGTGGAGGCGATCCTCAAATTGGAGTTGTTTGGAAGGGGACATGTCAGCTCCATTGCTTTCGGAAGGAGGCGTAGAATTCCCGGTCGGTGGTGATGGCCCCGCGCCGTCCGACCACGGCGGAGGCAAATGCCTGGGCGCGTTCCAGGGTCACCGGCAGGGGCCATTCCTTCACCAGGCCGAGCAGTAGAACCGAGGTAAATGCATCGCCCGCGCCCACCGTGTCCACGACCTGAATTGTTTTCGCCGGCGCAACTTCATGGTGTTCGCCCCCGGCGGTCAGGGCAATGGCGCCGCGGCTGCCCAGGGTGAGGAAGACCGCGTCCAGATGAAACCGCGCCAGGGCCAGGGCGCCGCCCTCCGCAAGGGATCCCCGCTCCGGAAAGAGGGTGCGCAGTTCGTGCTCGTTCAGCTTGAGCCAGGTCGTTTCCTCCAGCAGGGCGAAGATATGGTCCCTGCTCCACCAGGGATCGCGCAGATTGACGTCGACAAAAACCGGGCAGGTGACCTGCTCTTTTATCCGGGCAAGGGTCCGGGCGTTTGTTTTATCCCGCAAGGCCAGCGAGCCGTGATAGAGAAAACTCGGGTTCCTCAATTCTTCGGGCAGGCGAAAGGCGATCCGGTCGTAAGCCTGGTCCGGCTGAATCGTAAAATGGGGCTCCCCCTCGTCCAGGGAAACGGTCACCTCGCCGGTGGGGAGATGGGGGTCGATCTGGAGTCCGTCGCTTTCCATGGACCAGTTCGCCATCATCTTTGTTATCCGGTCTCCGCGCTGGTCGTCGCCCACCCGGCTGACAAAAAAAGGGGCAAGGCCCAGGGCCTGCAAGTTCCATGCGACATTGAACGGAGCGCCGCCGGGGACTTGCCGCCCGTCGGGAAAGCAGTCAAAGAGGACTTCACCGAAGATGATCGGCGGGCCGGGTGATGTGGGGTTGTCCTGGTGCATGGGGTAAAGGTAACAGATAGTTGCCGCGGACACAACCGTATGGCCTTTTTTTTCGAAAACCCGGCGCTCGCAATACCGGAATTTTTGAAGGCGGATCGGGGCGCCGGCGCGGTGCCCGGGGTTGACAAAGAACGACAATATATTATGATACAGGATGACAAAGAAAAGATTCATCAATTTTGCATATAATCAATATTATAAGATTGTAAATAGATAGATGTCGGGACTCTATATTCAGCTGTTCAGCATTCATGGCCTTATCCGGGGGCAGGCGCCCGAACTGGGACGTGACGCCGATACCGGCGGTCAGGTCAAGTATGTGCTGGAGCTGGCCGTGGAACTGGCCAAGCGCGAGGAGGTCGCCCGGGTGGACCTGGTGACCCGCCTCATCGACGATAAGAACGTGGCGGGCGATTACCTGGTGGAGATCGAGCCCCTGAGCGACAAGGCGCGGATCGTCCGCATCCAGTGCGGCGGGCGCAGGTACCTGCGCAAGGAGTTGCTGTGGCCGCATCTGGAAGAGTTCATCGACCGGACGATCAAGTTCATCAAGAAACAGCAGTGGGTTCCGGACATCGTGCACGGCCACTATGCCGACGCCGGCTACGTGGCCATGGAACTGGGTATCGCCTTTGATATTCCCTTTGTCTTTACCGGTCATTCCCTGGGGCGCAATAAAAGGGAAAAGCTCCTGGCCGACGGCCTGAGCGAGGAGCGGATCAACCGGCACTATGCCATGGACACCCGCTTGCACATCGAAGAGGAGATCATCCGCAAGGCCGGTTTGATCGTGACCTCCACCCAGCAGGAGATCGACCGGCAGTACGGTCTCTATCCCGGCCACGAACATTGCCGCTATGCGGTCATTCCGCCGGGCATCGACCTGGAAACCTTTTATCCCTACTACAACTACCGTCTCGATCCTGAGCTGATCAGCGAAGAGACCAAGCAGACCCGACTGGCCCTGATGCAGGAGTTGCAGCGCTTCTGGACCGTGCCGGACAAGCCCTTCATTCTGGCGCTCTGCCGGCCGGACCACCGGAAGAACATCACCGGCCTGATCGAGGCCTACGGCACCAGCCCGGAACTGCGGGCCATCGCCAACCTGGCGGTATTCGCCGGGATCCGCCAGAATATCGCGGCCATGGAGGAGAACGAGCGGGCGGTCCTCACCGACATGCTCCTGCAGATGGACCGCTTCGACCTGTACGGCAAGCTGGCCATTCCCAAAAAACACGATTTTGCCACCGAGGTGCCGGAGCTGTACCGCTTCTGCGCCGAAAGCGGGGGCGTCTTTGTCAATCCGGCCCTGATCGAGCCGTTCGGCCTGACCCTGATCGAGGCCTCGGCCTGCGGGCTGCCCATCGTCGCCACCAACGACGGCGGCCCGGTGGACATCGTCGCCAACTGCAACAACGGCATCCTGGTCGATGCCCGCAAGCCGGAGGAGATCGGCGCGGCGATCAAGTCGATCCTGGTGGACCGGGAGGGGTGGGACCGGTTTTCCAACAACGGCGTCACCGGGGTACGCAACCATTATGCCTGGTCATCCCATTGCCGCAAGTATATGGAGCGGATCCGGGAGGCGTTTCCCGGAATCCTGCCCAGTCCCTCCCAGGCCGGCACGGGAAAGGCGGGGGAGCGGCGACGGCTGGCCTTCGGCAAGCGGCTGACCGGGGCAAGTCAGTTGATGATCACCGATATCGATCACACCCTGGTGGGCGATGACGAAAGCCTGCAACACCTGCTGACGCTGCTCGACCGCTACCGGGAGAACACCGCCTGGGGTGTGGCGACCGGGCGAAGCCTGGAACTGACCCTGGACGCCATGACCGAAAACAATATTCCCCTGCCGGACATCCTGATCTGTTCCGTGGGCACGGAAATTTACTATGGCCCCGACCTGCGCCGGGATAAAGGCTGGCTGCAACACATCTCCCACCGCTGGAAGCCGGCGGAGATCAAGGCGGTGCTCGGTTCCCTGGAATTTCTGAGCTTTCAGGAAGCAGAGGGACAGCGCAGCCACAAGATCAGCTACTATATGGAAGACAATCCGGAGTGCCTGGCCGAGGTGCATGACCGGCTGCGGGGGGCGCAACTGCAATGCCGGGTGATCTATTCGCACGGCCGGTTTCTCGATATCCTGCCCCATCGTGCGTCCAAGGGCAGGGCGATCAAGTACCTGAAAAACAAATACGGTTTTCCCTCGACCAAGGTCATGGTCGCCGGCGATTCAGGCAATGACGAGGACATGCTCCGGGCCGGCAACAACGGCCTGGTGGTCCGCAACCACAGCCCGGAGCTGAACCATCTCCAGGGCCTGCCCCGGGTCTTCTTCAGCAACTATCAGTATGCCGCCGGGATCATCGAGGGGCTGATCCATTACGCCTTCATCCCACCGGACGAGTCGGATTTTTTCGCGGCGCGTTCGAGTCTGTAAATACCTGTTGCGTTTCTTCCCTCCTTTGTATTATCCGTTCACGATTCACAGCCTGGGGGATGATTATTCGTGGTAGCGCGTTTGCTCTTGATCCGCCATGCGGCGATAGACGGGAACGCCCGGTCGCTGCTGGTGGGGTCGTCCGATGTCCCGGCGAGTCCGGAGGGGTTGGCGGGTTTGCAGCGGCTGGCCCCGGTGCTGGCGGGCTTTCAGCCCGAGGCCTGGTATAGCAGTCCGCTGCGCCGCGCCCGGCAGACCTGCGCCAGGCTGGCGGAATTCTGCCCGGCGGCGGGTCAGGCGGTGGTCGATGAACGGCTGCGGGAAATTGATTTTGGGCGATGGGAAATGAAGAGCTTTGCTGATATAGCCGGTTCAGAGCCGGAGCTGATTGCGGCCTGGTCCGAATATTCCCATTTTACCTTTCCGGAGGGCGAGGCGGTGGCCGCGTTCCACGCGCGGACGGCGGCGATCCTCGCCGAGCTGCGGGCCGCGGCGTACCGGGAAATCGCCGTGGTCGCCCATGGGGGCGTTATCCGCACCCTGATCTGCCAGGCCCTGGGCCTGTCGCCCCGGCACTATCTGCTCTTCGATGTGCGGCCCGGGAGCCTGGCCGTGCTCGATCTGCATTCGGAGGGCGCGGTCCTGGCCGGGCTGAACCTGTGAGATGGCCCGGATTACCCTGATCAGCGGCGGCAGCCGCAGCGGCAAATCGGCCTTTGCCCAGCGCCTGGCCGAGGAACAGCCCGGGTCGCGGCTCTTTCTCGCCACCTGCCCGGTCACCGATCCGGAGATGGAGCTGCGCATTCTCCGCCATGTCCGGGACCGGCAAAAGGGCAACTGGTCCACCCTGGAGGAACAGGTGGACCTGGCCGGCCAGCTGCGACTGGCGCACCGGTTCGATACGGTCCTCATCGATTGCCTGACCCTGTGGATCAACAACCTGATGTTTGAGGCGGCCGGCGGCAAGAAGGCCCTGGACGAAGACCGGGTAAGGGCGGAAACGGAGCAGGTGCTGACCGCGGCCCGGGAGCACCCCGGCGAGGTGATCATGGTCACCAACGAGGTCGGGCTGGGGATTGTGCCGGACAATCCGGACGCCCGCCTCTACCGGGATCTGATCGGCCGCTGCAATCAGTGCGCGGGTATCGCCGCGGACCGGGTCTATCTGGTGAGCTGCGGCATTCCCATCCAAATCAAAGGAAACAGTCATGCACTATAAGGAACGCAAGGAATCGGTCGATTATCTGGGGGAAACCTTCCGCCGGATTTTTCCCCAGGACAACGCGGTTCGGGAACAGGCGCGGGCCCGCCTGGAAAGCCTGACCATGCCGCACTGGGCCCTGGGCGATCTGATGGATCTGGCCCTGGACCTGGCCGGGATGACCCGGTCGCTCAAGCCGCCGGTGGCCCGGAAGAAGATCGTGGTCATGGTGGGGGACCACGGGGTGACCGCTGAAGGGGTTTCAAAGTATCCTGCCGAGGTGACGGCGCAGATGGTCCACAATTTCGTCAACGGCGGTGCCGGGATCAATGCCCTGGCCCGGCAGGCCGGCGCCGAGGTGGTGGTGGCCGATATCGGTACCGCCGCCGACCTGGGCGAACTGGTCCGGACCGGCAGGATCATCGCCAAGAAGATCGGATCCGGCACGGCGAACATGGCCAAGGGGCCGGCCATGACCCGGACGCACGCGGTCCTGGCGGTGGAGGCCGGTATCGAAATCGCCGAACAGCTGGCGCCGACCACCGATGTCTTCGGCACCGGCGACATGGGCATCGGCAACACCACCCCGAGCACGGCCATCGCCGCGGTGCTCACCGGACTCAAGGTCGAGGCCCTGACCGGCCGGGGCACCGGCCTCGACGATGTGCAGTTCCGGCACAAGGTCAAGGTCATCGAGCAGGCGATCGAGACCAACGGCCCGGATCCCCATGACCCCATGGACGTGCTGGCCAAGGTGGGCGGCTTCGAAATCGGGGCGATTGCCGGGCTGATCATCGGCGCGGCCGCGCAGCGCAAACCGGTGGTGGTGGACGGCTTTATTTCCACGGCCGGGGCGCTCATCGCCTACGGCCTGGAGCCTTTTGTCCGCGATTATATCATCTGCTCGCACCGCAGCGTGGAGCAGGGGCACCGTTTCATGCACGACCGGTTGCGGCTCAAGCCGCTCCTGGATCTCAATCTGCGCCTGGGCGAAGGCACCGGCGCGGCCCTGGCGATGAATCTGCTGGATGCGGCGGTGGCGATTCTCACCGAGGTGGCGACCTTTGCCGAAGCCGGGGTGACCGGGGAGTGAGGGCGGCGGAGCCGGCAAGTTATCAGTTGGCAGTCATCAGTTTTTAGTATTTGGTTTTCGGGCTTTGGCCGGGGGGTGTTGGTGGATTTGGCGGTGTGCAGGGCATGGTGCCGGATCGGGAAGAAAGATTTAATTTGTTGCGCGACGGCAGGGGACTGAATTTTTTTCGCGCCGGAGAAGCGAAAATCATTCTGTCCCCGAATATCTATCTGGTGGTTTACGGGGGCTTGCGGTATCGGAATGTACCACTTCTATGGCAATAGACAGCGGCAACGTTGATAAGCGATGCGCTCCCTGAGAAATCTTGCGGCGGCCTTCCGCTTTCTGACCATCCTGCCCCTGCCGGGTTCCTTCGGCTGCGCCGGCGACGATCTGCGCGGGGCGCTGCCCTGGTTTCCTCTGGTCGGCCTGGTTCTGGGCGGGTTCGCCGCGGCGGCGGCGTGGCTGCTCTGGCAGTTCCTGCCCGTACCGGTGGCCGCCGTGATGCTGACCTTTCTTCTTATCTCCTTTTCCGGGGCCATGCACCTGGACGGCCTGGCCGACAGCGCCGACGGTTTTTTCAGCGCCCGCCGCCGGGAGGAGATGCTGGTCATCATGCGCGACAGCCGGATCGGAGTGATGGGGGTGACGGCCCTGGTCCTGGTTCTGCTGCTCAAGGTCACCGGCCTGGCCGTTCTGTCTCGGGGCGAGGTGGTGGGGGCGGCCTTGCTGGCGCCCCTGGCCGGCCGCTGCGCCCTGGTTCTCATGGTGGTTCTTCTCCCCTATGCCCGGCCCGGGGGGGGGCTGGCCACCACCACCTATATGGAGCGTCCAGCCTGGGCCGTTGCGCCCGCGTTTCTGCTGCCGCTCCTTACCGGTTTTACCGTTCTGGGACTGGCGGGAATCGCAGGTTCGGCGGCGGCCACTCTGGCCGTGCTTTTATTTGCCTGGTACTGCTACCGCAAGATCGGCGGCGCCACCGGGGATACCCTGGGAGCAGCCTGCGAGCTTGCGGAGACGGTGGTGGTGCTGGTGCTGGCAGGGATATAGCGAGTTGTCATTCGTTATTCGGCAGTTTGCGGTGGGTTTTTGCAGGGAAACCCGACGCGCGCGGCACAGGGGGTGCAGGCATAAGGCATAAGGCATTAGGCATAAGGGAAACCTGACACGGGCGGCGCAGGGGTGACTGGGTTTTGATGACCGATGGTTGTCGATTGTGACCGGGCGGCCGGATACATTTCCGTCATCAAACCTTGACAGGGCAGGGCGTCTTATGCTATTTATTTAAAAAAGAAACGTTATCAAAAGAGAAGCAACTGCATGCAATATCTGATAATCTTCTTCCTCCTCCAGCTGCTGATCGCCGCTCCGGCGAGACAGGGCCATGCCGATGTCGCCGAGGCATCGATGATCCCCGACCACCATAAGGCCACCCAGTACGATATGTCCGGGCTTTCCGAGAGAGAAAAGGAGTGGTTTCAGACCTTTCTGAAGGGCAATATCCTGGCCGACGGCTGGGACCGGATCACCGTTGATCTGCTCAGCCATGTCGCGGCGGACGATCAGCAGCAGCAGCGCAGGCTGCTCAACCAATTGGGAAGCAAGATCGGTCGCGAGTGGTGCAGGGATAATGATGAACGCCGGATCGACAACGCCATGCTCAGAGACTGGGGCGGCATGCTGAAAAAGACGGCAAAAAACGAACCCCAGCGGCTGGCCGAGGTGATCCGGCATATTGACGGCGAGGTGGATTCACTCCTCGATTGACGGGTTTTTCCTTTCTTTTGAGCCTCTTGCAAAATGACCACCTGCTCCGATCGGCTAAAAATCTCCTGGGCGGCGTCTTCCTTGTGAAATCGTCCTCACCGTAGCGCTGCTACGCTTCCGGGCGATTTCACAACTCATCCTTGCCCAGAAAATTTGTTGCTTGATCTCGCGACGTTGTTCATTTTGCAAGAGGCTCTTTTTTTTCTTCTTCGAAAAACCGGCCTTGGCCGGTTTTTTCAATTACGCATTCCAGATTTCCGTGGTGCAGGGTGATTTGCAGCCGCTCGCCGGCATTGACCTGCCGGCTGTCGGTGACGACCTTTGCCTTTGGGGGCGGGGTACGGACGATGGCATAGCCCCTCGCCAGAGTGGCCAGCGGGCTGACCGCTTCCAGCAGGCCTCCGGCCCGGGCCAGGGCAAGGCCGGCTGCATGGAGAGACGCCCTGCCCGCGGCCAGGAAACGACGGTGAAGGTCGGCCAGTCGCTGCTCCTGCAGGGCAAGCCTGGTCAGGGGATTGCGCAGGTGCAGCTGTTGGTCGGCCCGGTCCAGGGCATGCCGGTTCGCGGCCAGGAACGACGCCATGGCCCGGACCAGATCGGAAGCCCGCTGATCGAGGCGCAGGAGCTGATGGTCCAGGCGATGCCGGATACCGGTCATGCGCTGCCTGATCCCGCTCATCCTGTTCGCGAGCCGCTCCTGCCTGGTCATCATTTCGCGCAGCATCCCGGCGCGCAGCTGGTCGATGCGGGCGCGCAGCGCACGGCTGTCGGGCAGGAGCATCTGGGCCGCCGCGCTCGGGGTAGGGGCCCGCAGGTCCGCCACCAGATCGGCGATGGTGAAATCAATCTCATGGCCCACCGCGCTGACCACCGGCAGGGCGGATGCGGCAATGGCCCGCGCCACCCGTTCCTCGTTGAAGGCCTGGAGATCTTCCAGAGAACCGCCGCCGCGGCACAGGACGATGACCGTGGAACGGAAGTGGTTGTTGATCGCGGCCAGGGCTTCGACGATCTCGCCGGCGGCCTGGCGGCCCTGCACCGCCACCGGATAGATGGCCACGGTCGTCCCGGGAAATCGCTGACGGGCGATCCGGAGAAAGTCATGCACCGCGGCGCCTCGTGGCGAGGTGATCAGGGTGACATGGTCCGGCAGTTCCGGCAGTTTTCTTTTTCGTTCCGGCGCAAAAAGGCCTTCCGCGGCAAGTTTCTTCTTCAGCTTGTCGAATTCGAGCTGCAGGGTGCCGATCCCGTGGAAATCAATGGCATCAACGATCAGCTGGTATTCGCCGCGTGGTTCATAGACCGAGAGGCGCCCCTTGCAGACCACGAGCTTTCCGTCCTCGGGCGGATCGGTCAGGTAGCGTTGCTGCATTTTGAAGAGGACCGCTTTGAGTTGTGCCTGTTCGTCCTTGAGGGTGAAATAAAGGTGGCCGGACAGCGGCCGGCGCAGATTGGAGATCTCGCCGGCTACGCTGACAAAGGGAAACTGGGTTTCCAGGATGCCGCGAATGGAGGCGTTGAGTTCGCTGACGCTGAAGATTTTCGCGCTGGGCATGAGGATTGCGAATCCGGCCGGGCCGCGGCCCGGAACAATTCATTAATGATTCTGATGACCACTGAAGCTCAGCAATCCGGGAGACAGATCGGAGTCACCGCTTACCTGAATTTTTCCGCCAACCTCAGGGGACTGAATTTTTTTCGCGCCAGAGAAGCGAAAATCATTCTGTCCCCGAATATCCATCAACACCGGACGCGGGTGTCTGTTACAAAACGATCATAATTCATTTTGCAAGAAGCTCGATTTTTTTGAATAACGATGTATATTACACATTTTTATGGCGCGATCGCAAGTTCGATGATCCGGCGCCAGGGAAAAACTCCGGGCAGCCGACCCTGTGATCATGACGGGCCGGTCCGGACCCGCCCGTGCCGTGACACCGACCATATCGTTATCAGGAAGAAAAGAGAAAACTATGAGTGAGCAAAGCGCGTTCAATCGACAGCCTCTGCAGGAGGCTCCTCTTCTCGCCAATCCCGGCCTGCTGGATCAGCTCGGCCTGCCGCCCAAAGTCGTGCGTTTCCTGCGTACGCATCAGCGGCGGGCGTGGATCATCACCGGCTGCGTCATTGCCTTGATCGCCGGCGTCTCCCTGTACGGCTCGTACATCGACTATCGTAGCGGCAAGGCGGCATCCGCCCTTGCCGAGGCCATGAAGGCCGGAGATGACCAGAAAGCCGAGTTGCTGGGCAAGGTGGCGGCGGATTACGGGTCAACCGGCGCCGGGGTATGGGCGAAAATCGAGCTTGCCCGGCTGGCCCTGGCCCGTGGCGATGCGGATGCGGCGATTGCCGATCTGCAGGCGGTGCGCAAGGAAACCCCCAAGGAGAGTCCCCTCATGCCCCTGCTTCTGTTCAAGCTGGCGGCGCTCCATGAAAACAAGAAGGATTCGGAGCAGGCCCTGGCCCTGTATACCGATTTGAGCGGGTTCAAGGGTTTTGCCCCCCGCGCTTACGAGGCCATGGGCCGCATCTATGAGCAGCAGGGCAACAAGGAGCGGGCGGTGGAGATGTATCAGAAATCTCTCGGTACGGACGGCACGGAAGGTGAAGAAGGGGCCGAGCCTGCCGCTTTGGGCGCCGCCGACCCTGATCGGGAAATGATTCAGGCCCGCATCAAGTCCCTGCAGGACTAATGAAGATCATCCACTCCCCGGCCGAAATGACGGCCTGGGCAAAGGGCGAAGCCGCCTCCGGCCGGCGGATCTGCCTGGTGCCGACCATGGGCTGTTTCCATGCCGGCCACCTCAGCCTGATGCGGCTGGCGCGGGGCAGGGCCGAGCGGGTGGTGGTCAGCCTCTTTGTCAATCCCACGCAGTTCGGTCCCCGGGAGGATTTTGCCGCCTATCCCCGCGATTTCGCCAGGGACTCGCGCCTGGCCGCGGAGCAGGGCGTTGATCTGCTTTTCGCGCCGGAGGCCGCGCAAATGTATCCCGCCGGCTTCCAGACGGTGATCAGGGTCAGCGGCCTGACCCGTTACCTCTGCGGGGCAAGCAGGCCCGGCCATTTTGACGGGGTGGCCACGGTGGTGCACAAGCTGTTTGCGATCACCCGGGCGGACAGCGCGGTGTTCGGCGAAAAGGATTTTCAGCAGCTGGCGGTGATCCGCCGGATGGTCGCGGACCTGAACCTGGACATCGAGATCATCGGCCATCCGATTGTCCGCGAAGAAGACGGGCTGGCGATGAGTTCGCGCAATATCTACCTGCTGCCGGCGGACCGGGCAGCTGCACTTTCCCTTTCCCAGGCCATCCGTCTGGCGAGGAGGGCGGCGGCGGCCGGCGAGCGGACGGTTGCGGTGCTGGCCGGCCTGGTCCGGGCGCATATCGAGTCCTTTGCCGGGACCGAGATCGACTATGCCGCGTTTGTCGATGCCGCGAGCCTGGAACCGGTGGAGAAGGTCGATGCCCGAACCCTGTTGGCCCTGGCGGTGAAGATCAGGGAGAAAGTGCGGCTCATTGACAACGGATTTGTGCTGAAGGCGGACTGAGGCCAAAAACGCTTCTGTTCCGCGTTTATTTTTTTTTCGGTGACCCCCGGGTTGCCAGCAATGCGTGAGGAAATGCAACGGATATTTTTAAAGGCCAAGATTCATCGGGCCACGGTGACCGAGGCCGATCTCAACTATGAAGGAAGCATGACCATTGATCGTGACCTGATGGATGCCGCCGGCATTGCCGAGTTCGAGCAGGTCAATGTCTACAATATCAGCAATGGCGAACGGTTTGAAACCTATGCCATCGAAGGCAGGCGGGGTTCCGGGGTGATCGGCTTGAACGGGGCCGCGGCCCGCAAGGGGATGATCGGCGACCTGGTGATCATCGCCACCTACGCCGTGATTGCGGACAGCGAGGCGGCCGGCCATGCCCCCACCATCCTGCTGGTGGACGGGCAGAACAAAGTTAAGGAACTTCTGGAAAAATGAGGTGGGAAAATGCCGGGTTTTGAGGTTTTCGGAGAAGAGGAGAAGCGCGAGGTCCTGGATGTTTTCGATACCGGCGTGCTGTTCCGCTACGAGTTTGCCGCCCAGCGGCGCGATGTATGGAAGGTTCGCCAGTTCGAAGAGGCCTTTGCCCGCTACACCGGCGCCGGTCACGCCCAGGCGGTCACCTCCGGCACCGCGGCCCTGAAGGTGGCTCTGGCCGCCTTGGGCGTGGGGCCCGGCGATGAAGTCATCACCCAGGGCTTCACCTTTGTCGCCACCTGGGAGGCGATTTTCGACGTGGGCGCCATTCCGGTTTTTACCGAGGTGGACGCCACCCTCAACATGGACCCGGCCGATCTGGAAAAGAAGATCACCGAGCGGACCAGGGCGATCATTCCGGTGCACATGCTGGGCGCCCAGGCCCGGATCGAGGAGATCAAGGCCATTGCCGACCGGCACGGGATCCCGGTCATCGAGGACACCGCCCAGGCGGCGGGCGGGCGCCTGCGGGGCAGGCACCTGGGGACCTTCGGCGCCTGCGGCACCTTTTCCTTTGACGCGGTCAAGACCATGACCACCGGCGAGGGCGGCATGGTGATCACCAACGATCCGGCGCTCTGGCGGACCATGTCCGAGTACCACGACCACGGCCACGACCATGCGGTGAATCCCGGCGGCCGGGGCGGCGAGGGTCGGCGGTTCATCGGCTTCAATTACCGGATGATGGAGCTGCAGGGGGCCATCGGTCTGGCCCAGCTTGCCAAGCTGGACGGGATCGTCGCGGCGCAGCGCGCGAACAAGGCCCTGCTCAAAGAGGCGGCGGCGGCCATTCCCGGGGTGAGCTTCCGGGAGATCCTTGATGAGGACGGCGATTCAGCCACCTTTCTCGCCTTCATGCTGCCGGACGCGGAGCGGGCGCGGCAGGTGAATCAGATCCTGCGCGACAACGGCGCCGGTGCGATCAACTTCGGCGAGAACACCTGGCACTACTATCCCCGCTGGGAGCACCTGCTGGAGGGCAAGACCCCCTGCACGGGCGGCTGGCCCTTTTCCGCGCACGGCAAGCGGCGGGTGGTCTATGACCCGGCCGCCCTGCCGCGCTCCGCGGAAATCATCTGCCGGACCCTGGTCTATCAGGTGCCGATCAAGCTGGCCGAGGCGCAGAAGACCACCATCCTGGCGGCCCTGGCCAAGGCTGCCGCGCCCGGCTTTTGAGGCATCGCCGGGCAGGCACGGGGACCTGCCCCTACAAATCGGCGGGCAGGCACGGGGACCTGCCCCTACAAATCGCCGGACAGGCACGGGGACCTGCCCCTACAAATCGGCGGGCAGGCACGGGGACCTGCCCCTACAAATCGGCGGGCAGGCACGGGGACCTGCCCCTACCAATTTTGCGGGAATGACGACAAAACCGATCCTCCATACCGGCACTGACCCGGACCGGGACGCCTGGTTCACCAATTTTTTCACGGAGAACCATCTTGCCTTCGAGGCCTTCCCGGACGTGGTCGCCTCGCCCGAGCAGCTCAGCTTCATCGTCCATATGGAGGGGGAGCCGTACTATTACCCCTGTTCCGACGAGCTGTTCAACGCGATCATGGAGAAGCGGGCCGATCTCCTGCTCAACTCGTCTTATATCCGCATCTGGGGAAGGATCGAGGGGCTGGTCCGCTCGGTGCTCGATGATCCCTACCGGCAGCAGTACCTGATGAACCTGCTGACCATCAAGTACACCCACGAGACCGCCTCCCGGGTCCTGCTTCCCTCCCGCCTGGAAAAACGTCTGCTCCGGGTCTTCACCAATCTGAGCGAAATCGAGCGGCCCCTGGGCGCGGAGCGGGAGATGCAGAACCGGCGGGCCTTCCGTTTCCTGCACTCGCAGCTTTTTCATGAGACGATCAACAGCCACGAGGGGTTGATGATCGACAAGGATACGACCTTGGATGAGATCACCCAGCAGATCTATCTGCTGCGCCTGCGGCGCATGCTGCTGCTCTCGTCCATGGAGTCGATCTGGAACCGCGACCAGCCGCCGGACGGTGAGGCCGTGCGTGGGGCGGTGGCCGGAAGCATCAGCGCCGAGGGCTGGGAGTGGTTCGCCGGCTGGCTGCGCGGGGTGATGGCCGGCCGGAACGCCCCCTATATCCTCTGGATCGGCGGTCGATCCGGCGAGATCATTTTCGACCTGGCGATCATCGACATCCTGATCGACATGGGGGTCAAGGTGATCCTGGCCGTCAAACAGGCCTTTTTCTACGACAGCATCTCTTTTGCCGATCTGCTGGAGGATCCGATTCTCGACGAGCTGCTGGCCGGCGCGGATATCAATACCGATCTGAGCATGTCGAAAAAGGCCCTGCTCGGCAAGCTGCGCAGCGACGCCAAGCTCCTGGTCATTTCCGACGGGACCCTGGAGCAGTTCAACCCGCTCCTCACCTCGGTGACCTTTGCCCGGGCCTTCAAAGAGGCGGACCTGGTTATCAATCGCTGTCCGGGCAGCGAAGAGTGCATGAAAAACCATTTTCAGTTCACCCGCGATCTGCTCAGCATCACCCGGCTGGAGGAGGGATCGGTGCGGATGCTCCTGCGCCGCAGGCATCCCCGCACGGTCCGTTTCCTGGAACAGGATCTGCGCAGCAAGGCGGAAACCCTGATCTTCATGGTCAACATCGAGCGGCAGCGGGGCCGCAAGATCATGTTTTATTCGGCCATCGTCGGCTCCATTCCCGGCCAGCTCGAACAGGCCAAAAAGATCCTCAATGTCTTTGTCGCCCATCTGCGCAACACCATGGACAATGTGGTGATCATCAATCCCGGCGAGCATTTCGAGGAAGGAATGGACGCCGACGACCTGATGTATATGTGGGAGATCTTCCAGCGCAGCGGTATGATCGATATCTGGCGCTTCCAGACCGTGCAGGATATCGAAAAGGCGTTCGCCCTCATGCAGATGAAGGTGCCGCCGGAGTGGACCGGCAAGGATGCCACCTATTCCACCGGCTGTACCAAGGAAATGGAAATCGCCATGGATATGCAGAAGAAGTATCCGGAAATGCAGATCATCGGTCCGCCGTGGGAGCGCTTTCTCCGCCGCAAGGAGTACGGGGTGGGCAAACTCTACGACCGGGTGCTTTCCTGAGGGAAGATTACGGTCCGGCAGCGGGGCGACCGCCCCCGGCGGGCCGGAGATAGACGTCAAAGCGGGTGGTTGCGCCGGCGTGGCTGTGCGACGGGGCCGGCCCGGGCAGGGCGGGCGCGCCCTTCGGCCGCTTGACGACCACCCGGGCGGCCGCCGTCTGCAGGGCCGCGGCCAGCAGTGTTCCGCCATCCTCTTCCGGGCCCGTCAGCAGCTGCAATATCCGCAGATCCTTCTTCACCTTGGCGCTTTTGCTCCGCGGCGGAAACATGGGGTCCAGGTAGACGACATCGAGCTGCTCCCCGGTGCGCGCCATATCCGCGAGAATATGCCGGCTGTCGGCAAGGGTCAGGGTGATTCTGGCCGCGGCTTCGCCGGTTTCCGGATGGCCGAGCGCCCGCCGCAACCCATCGGCCAGAAGGGCGGCGATCACCGGGTGACGCTCGACAACCCGGACGGTGCAGCCGTGGTCGGCCAGGATAAATGCATCCCTGCCCAGGCCGCCGGTGGCGTCGAGAACCTTCCGCGGTTGTTTTGCCTTGCAGCCGACGGCGCGCAGGAGCATTTCCCGGCCGCCCTGCCTGCGGCGGTAACCGGCCTTGCCAACGACAAATTCAACAAAAACCGCGCCGGTCAATTCCCGGTTGCCGGGGCTGAGCAGCTCCAGATGGCGCTCGGTGAGCCGGAGGAGCAGGTCGGTCCCGGTCTGGTCGTCCGCAAGGCGCAGGCCGAGAGAGGCCGCGAGCCGGTCGGCCTGCGCCCGCAGGGCGGGCAGGCTGCACGCGACACTGATGCGCGGTATCCGGACGGAGGACTGCATGCAATGTACCTGGTTGATGTTGCAAAGCGGCATTCTGCTAGTGGATACCATCCCGGATGCGCAATCGACAAGGAATTGTTGACGACCCGGCAAAAAGGAATATTTTTGCGCATGCCCCTGTGATTCCCAGAGATTGCCGGGGAGCGATAATGCGCAGTTTATGCGATTCGGAGAAACCGGAGGGGATACGTGCCATGAAAGGACGTTATTGGTGTTCGGCAATCTGTGCGGCCCTGATGTTTGCCGCCGGTCAGGCCTGGGCCTGGGAAGGCGTGGTGAGCAAGGTGCTGGACGGAGACAGCATACAGGTCCAGAGGGACGGCCGCACCGTCGAAGTTCGTCTTTACGGCATCGATACCCCGGAGCACCGACAGGCGTACAGCAACAAGGCCAGGCAGTTTACCCGGGAGATGCTCTACCGGAAACGGGTCACGGTGGAGGAAAAGGACGTGGACCGCTACGGCCGGCGGGTCGCCCTGGTTGCCTGGCAGGGCCGTCTGGTCAATCGTGAACTGGTCAGGGCGGGGCTGGCCTGGCATTATCCGAGATATTGCCGCAGCCAGCCCCTCTGCGGAGAACTTGCCGTCCTGGAGCAGGGGGCCAGGGCTTCCCGGCTCGGGCTCTGGGCCGACCCGGAGCCGGTCGCGCCCTGGGAATGGAAGAAGCGGCAGCGGGCCGGCTCAGCGGACCGGGGAAGCTGGTACCGCCGGTTCCTGAGCCGATGGTAGCGCCGGCGGCGGCTCGGCCGGCAGGGGCTGCTCCTGCTCCGGCGGCGCTGCTTCCTGCTCTTCGCCGGAAACAGGCGGAGAATCCCCCATGGGATCCTGGGTAAAGCCGAGCATGTCCCATCTGATCCGGCCGGTTGCCCCGTGGCAGTCCAGACAGTCCAGGGCTTCGGCGGCCGGGGCCACCCCGTGGTCGAGCCTGCGGTAGCCGGCGGTGGCGGTGAACCCGTACTGGCCGCTGAACGGCAGAACCATGGCCTCCATGCCCTTGCGGGCGAGGGTTTCCCAGTCGGGTCCGGGCGGGAAGGGCGCTCCCTCCGGCTGGAGCAGGGGAGAGATCAGGTAGCGGTACTTGCTGTCATAGAGCTGAGTTCCGTACAGGACCCGGAAGGGTGAAATTTTAGCGGCGTCGGTTTTCCGGCCCGGCCCCTGCAAAATTGTCAGTTCCCGGGGCTGAATTTTCAGGCCCCGGGTGTAGACCTGGTCGCTGCCGTCGTCCCACAGGTACACCGGCTCGACATCCCCGGCCGACCAGAAACCGTTTTGGTCATGAAGTTGCAGGCCGGCGTTGGTCATGCCGGTCATCAGCCAGTTCCAGGAGATGAGCACCGGAAGGTCCCTGCCGTAGGTGGGGATATGGCAGGTCTGGCAGGCAATGGTGCGGCCGTGCCGGTTGAGCTGTTCAAGGGCATGCGGGGCGGCGGGGTGACAGGATGTGCATCCCGCGCTGCGGTCAGGGGAATCGGTTTCCGTTTTTGCGCGGACCAGGGTATGGCTGTCCGCCGCCAGGTGGCAGGTCTGGCAGGTGAAGGCCGGACCGGAGGCGCGCAGATGGACGTCGGCCCGGTCAGCTGCGCGCGCCGCGTTTGCGCCCTGTTGATCAACGGGCGAGAGGCCGCAGTCGGCGAAGTGGCAGCCCGTGCAATTGCGGGGGGTCGGCCGGCCGACATTACGCGCCAGGGTTGTCAGGTCTGGCGGCGGCTCCAGCGGCTCCCCGCCGTGCCGGTACAGGCCGGTGGTATCGTGGCAGGCCAGGCAATCGACCAGGTCGGCGGCCGGATTTGCCGGATCTTCCATTCTTGGGTTGCTGCTGATATGGCAGCGCAGGCAGCGTTCGGGATTGGCTTTCACGTCAATGGCAAAGCCGGCCAGGGAGTCCTTTTTGCCGGCGCTGACCTTCTCGCCGTTGAGGACCCTTTGCCGTTCCCATGTCCAGTGCGTGCTGCGCAGCATATCGTCGGCCTGCCGGCGGTGGCATTCCAGGCATTTGCCGGTAACGGCGCGCAGATCGGCGAACGGTCCCTGGATCTGCTGATGAATCAGCGCGGCAGCGGCCGGCGCGGCGAGGACAATGAACAGGGCCAGTCCGGCAAGGACCGGCGTCGGGCGGAGGCCCGGATGGTTGCCGCCGGACTTCATCGGCGGTGCTCGCTGACCAGTTGTTCTATATCATCCCGGCCGATGGTCTCCTTTTCAAGCAGGGCCTTAGCCATTGCGTCCAGGATGGCCCGGTGCTCGAGCAGGATATTTTTTGCCCGGTCATAGGCGGCGCTCACCAGTTTCTTGACCTCGGCGTCAATGATCTGGGCGGTCGCCTCGCTCATGATCTGGCCGGGTTGGCCGTGCAGGGGGTCGGCGGGCCGGAAGGTCAGGGTGCCGATCACCTCGCTCATGCCCCATTCGCAGACCATCCGCCGGGCGATATCCGAGGCCCGCTCGATATCGTTGCCGGCGCCGGTGGTGACCTCGCTGAAGACGATCTCCTCGGCCAGGCGGCCGCCCAGCAGAGTGCAGAGGTTGTTGTTCAGGAAGGTGCGGTCCTGCGAGTATTTTTCTTCCTGGGGCAGTTGCATGGTCAGGCCCAGGGCCCGGCCGCGCGGGATGATCGTCACCTTGTGCACCGGATCCGCGCCCGGCAGCATCCAGGCGACCAGGGCGTGGCCCGCCTCGTGGAAGGCGGTCACCCGTTTTTCCTTTTCAGTGATGATCATGGAGCGCCGTTCCGCGCCCATCATAACTTTATCCTTGGCCTGGTCCAGGATCGCCATGCTGACCGTGGGATTGCCGCAGCGGGTGGCGAGCAGGGCCGCCTCGTTGACCACGCTGGCCAGCTGTGCTCCGGAAAAACCTGGGGTGCCCTTGGCTACGGTTGCCCAGTCGATATCCTGACCGGCCTTGATTTTTCGGCCATGCACCCGGAGGATCTTCTCGCGGCCGGCCACGTCGGGCAGGGGGACCAGCACCTGCCGGTCGAACCGGCCCGGGCGGAGCAGGGCGGGGTCGAGAATGTCCTGCCGGTTGGTGGCGGCGATCACAATCACGTGGTCGTTCGCCTCAAAGCCGTCCATCTCCACCAGCAGCTGATTGAGCGTCTGTTCGCGTTCATCGTTACCGCCACCGCCGGTGGCGCTGCGATGACGACCCACCGCGTCTATCTCGTCGATAAAAATGATGCAGGGCGCATTTTTCTTCCCCACAAGGAACAGGTCCCGGACCCGGGAAGCACCGATACCCACATACATCTCCACGAAGTTGGAACCGCTGATCGAGTAAAACGGGACGCCGGCCTCGCCGGCAATGGCCTTGGCCAGCAGGGTCTTGCCGGTGCCCGGCTCGCCGTACAGCAGGACGCCGGTCGGGATTCTAGCGCCGGCATCGGTGAATTTGTCCGGGTTTTTCAGAAAATCAACGATCTCAGACACCTCTTCCTTGGCCTCGTCAACCCCTGCTACATCGTCAAAGGTGACCTCCGGGTGCTGGGTGTCCACCAGTTGGGCGCGGCTCTTGCCGAAGGCCATGGCCTTGCCGGCACCGCCCCCGCCCCCGGCGCCGCCGCGCTGCATGAAAAAGAACCAGAAGATGATGAGCAGCAGAAACGGGATCCAGGAGAGAAAGGTCTGCATGAACCAGTGGGGTTTCTGCTCTTCCTGAACCTCAAGGTTCACCCCCGCTTTGAGCAGCTGGTCGACGGTATCATTCTGAGGGGGGATCACCGTCTGGAATTTTTTGTTCTCCGAGGTGTACCAGGTGATGGTGTTGTTCTTGATGCTCACGGTCTGGGAAAGATGTCCCTCGGACAGCATGTGCAGAAAATCATTGTAGCGGACAAGCGTGATATCCTCGGGCGCTTTTTTGAGCTGGGTCAGGATCAGCAGGCCGACCAGGGAGATTATCAGCCAGATGGCTAGATTTTTATAGAATTGATTCACGTATGCCTCCAGGGAGGTGATTGTTGTGCCGATGCCTCGGCGGTTCCGCGCGCAAAAGGTGCCGCATTGCGTTCAAGCAGGCAAAAGGTCAGGGCCGCGATCAGGAGGCGGCTGAGACCGTCAATCGGTCTAACCCATTGAAATCACGACAGCGGATGGCCAATGAGCCGACATGATGCGAAAGTATCATACTTCAAGGGAAAGGTAAAGTGGGAGCGCATCAACGCTTTCTCGCGGCAAGATGGGCGCGAGTCGGGGAAACCGGGTGGGGATTCGGCTCCGGAGCCGCCACTCCGGAGCCGAGAACAAGCATACTCGTTGTTGGCATTTTTAGTAGAGCAGCTGTCGTTTCTCTAGCACATCCCGTGCCAATTGTTATTTGGTTGCACAGGCTCTGGTTGTAGCCTTTATCTAATATTTTGATTTTATTAATATAATTATTCTATTTTTTCTGATGGCAGCAGGATGCGCCTTCCTTTGCGCATCCTGCTGCCTGGACGCATAATGCGCCCAAAATAATTTTACTTGGCTTTTTTTGCTTCATATGGAAAAGTGAATCACCATTCATTATTATGGAAAATCCGAAGCGGAAAATCAGCGAAACCTGCCTGTTGCTATAATTATAATTATTTGTAATTATAGATAAAAATTATGGTAAATTGAAATTTACGATTTTGGCAATTCGCAAAGTTGCGCAAAACAAGACGGGAAAAGTTATGGTTTTGCCGAAAAATTTTTATTTGTTTTTCTTGACAGCCTGATTATTTTTCGGGTAAAGGGGAATTAAGTTCAGTCAAATAAGTATAAATAGAAATTTATAACTAAAGACGGAAACCAAAAAAAAGGAGGTAACAAAACAATCGATTGGCCGTTAGCCATCCGCCAAATGGGTATCGGTCCAGGTAATGCAGAACGAATTGGAGGACAAGCAAATGGAAGGCATTCTATTTCTCGTTTGTTGGCTAGGTGGTGCTGCTCTCCATACCTTGTTTGATCTTAAGGTCAAACCGGCCCTTCAGGCCGTCAGGGAAGAAAGCGATTTTTCCTAGCTCACAGTTTGCGGTTGTATAGGTTAAACGATTTTTGGTTCAAACTTTCTTATAATTATGGAGGGTAGTAACATGGATAATATTTTGGCTAAAGTCCTTCCCCAGGAAGGGGGGTTGGCAGGAACCTCATCCGGTGCGTACAATGCGGCCATCGCCTTGTCGGGCCTTCTTGCCCTGGTTGGTGTCGCCTTCGGCATCCATACCTTTTTTATCGGTCATGAGCATGCGTACGGCGTAACCAGGGATGTCCCCTGGGGGCTTCTCATCGCCGCCTACGTCTTTTTCGTCGTCACCTCCACCGGTCTTTGCCTGGTCTCTTCCATCGGCCATGTATTTGGAGTGAAGGCCTTTCAGCCCATTGCCAAGCGCTCTGTTTTTCTGGCCATCGCCAGCATCATCGCGGGTTTTCTGGTCATCGCCTTCGAGATCGAGAATCCCTGGCGGATGGCTATCTATAATGTTATTTCGCCGAACCCCACTTCCAATATCTGGTGGATGGGAACCCTGTACGGCGCTTACCTCTTCTTCATGCTCATCGAGTTCGCGCTGCTGCAGATGGAGAAGCATAAGCAGGCCGGCATGTTCGGCCTCATGGGCGTGATCGCAGGTGTTGCCGCCCACTCGAACCTGGGCGCGGTATTCGGACTGCTGAACGGCCGTGAGTTCTGGCATGGTCCCTATATGCCCATCTACTTCATCACCTCGGCGATGATGTCCGGTTGCGCCGCGGTCATCTTCTTCCACTGGATCGCCTACAAGGCCAACGGCTGGAAAATGAGCAAGGAACTGGAAGAGTCCCTGCAGAGCGTGGCCAAGCTCGGCGCCCTGCTGTACGTGGTCATCATGTTCTTCACCACCTGGAAAGTGCTCTCCGGCATCACCGGCCAGCCTCCGGGAAAGTATGAGGCCATGCAGGCCATCCTCACCGGTCCCTTTGCCAAGAATTTCTGGATCGGCGAGATCGCCATGGGCCTGGTTATCCCCTTTATCACCATCCTGGCCGTGCGCGCCCGGAACCTGACCGCGCTGTTCTTTGCATCCGCTTCCAGCGTCATCGGGATCTTCTTCATGCGCTATGACCTGGTTGTGGTGGGCATGCTGGTGCCGCACTTCCACGGTATGGATATCGTGGGGCAGCCGCACCTGTACTCCTATGCGCCGACTCTCCATGAGTGGATGGTTACCCTGGGCGGCATCGGCCTGTGCGTCATGCTGTTTTTGATGGGCGAGCGGATGTTCCGCGGCCATCTGTCCGAGAGTCACTAAGATCGATTCAGCCCGGAGGGATCTCCCTCCGGGCAATCTTCCCTTACAGGAGAACAGGAATGGCCAGAAGAAAACCAGATGTAACGCCGATGCGGCCGGATGTTCCGATCTATCCCATCGGGGTTGCGGCCAGGATTCTCGGAGTTCATCCCCGCACTTTACGGATATATGAGAATGAAGGATTGATCGAGCCGGCCCATGTCGGCAGCAGAAGATTGTTCTCGACGAACGATATTCAGTGGATCAGGTGCCTGCGCTCATTTATCCATGACGAAGGGATCAGCATCCCGGGTCTGAAGAAGCTGCTCAACCTTGTCCCGTGCTGGGAGGTCGGCGGCTGTCCCCCTGAAGTGCATGAGCATTGCCAGGCACGGGTGGACCGCGCCGTGGCAAAAACTCTGCACATGGTGGGCGACGATGCGGCGGCCCGCGAGGCCAAGGAGGCCGACCGGGAGAAAAGAAAAACCGCCGTGCAAAAAAAAAAGCAACAATTCTCTGGTTAGAGAGCGCGAGAGTGCTCAGGGAAGCCGTGGCCCGGCGAGTCGTGGGGCAGTGATCCTCTGGATGCTGAACCGGCGGCGAAGCGCTGCTTGACGCCGCGGGCCTGACCTGCCTTTAACCGGCGGCAACACATGATAAGGGGGGTACCGGCATGACCGGCACCCCCCTTTTTTTATCGGGTCTGCTCGTCCTCGGTTTTTTTATCAATCCCCGGCATCCCCTTTGTCGGTGAATGGCCGGGTCAGATTGTATTTGCCGAGTTTTCTGCGGAGGGTGTCCTTGGAAATGCCCAGTTCATCACAGACCGCGGATTTTTTCCACCGGTGTTTTTCCAGGGAGAGAAAGATCGCCTGCTTTTCAATTTCATCCAGGGTCAGCGAACGGTTACGGAGGGTCTCTCCCGCAGTTTCCGGGGAAGGGGCCATGCTGTTGAAGGGGTCGGGCAGGTGCTGGGGCAGGATGTAGCCGCCGTCGCAAAGGATGAAGGCGTATTCGATGATGTTTTTCAATTCCCGGATATTGCCGGGAAAATCATAGCGCATGAGGATGTTGAGGGCGGATGGGGCGATGCCGACGATATCCTTTGCCTGCTGGGCGCTGAATTCCTTGATCAGCTGATCGACGAGGAGCGGAATATCCACCTTGCGCTCCCGCAGGGGCGGGAGCTGGATCCTGACCACGTTGAGACGGTAGTAGAGGTCTTCGCGGAATTTACCTTCCTGCACCAATGCCCGCAGGTCGCGGTTGGTGGCGGTGATGATCTTGACGTCGGTCTTCACGGGGGTGTTGGACCCCAGCGGCTCATAGACTTTTTCCTGCAGGACGCGGAGGAGCTTGACCTGGATGGACTGGGGAATGTCGCCGACCTCGTCCAGAAACAGGGTGCCGCCCTCGGCGGCCGCGAAACGCCCTTCCTTGTCCTTGCGTGCGTCGGTAAAGGCGCCGGCTTTGTAGCCGAACAGTTCCGATTCCAAAAGGGCTTCCGGCAGGGCGCCGCAGTTGACCGCGACAAAGGGTTGCGTCCGGCGGTCGCTGCTGTGGTAGATCGCGCGGGCGATGAGTTCCTTGCCGGTCCCGGACTCGCCGCAGATCAGGACGGTGCTCGGGCTGCCGGCGACCTCGGGCAGGATGGCGAAGAGGCGCTGCATTGCCTCACTGTTGGAGACCAGCTGGTCGAAGCTGTATTTTTTTTGGATCTGGTTGCCGATATTGGTCAGCGGGGTAAGGTCGCGAAAGGTTTCCACGCCGCCGATGATGTTGCCGTCCGGGTCGACCAGGGGCGAGGCGCTGATGCTGATCGGGATCGTCTCGCCCTGGCGGTTCTGAAAGGTGATCGAGCGGTTGGGAACGGCCCTGCCGGTATAGAGACTTTCGGCAATGGCGCAGCTCTTGCCGCAGATGCTCGAACGGAAGATTTCGCTGCACTGTTTTCCCAGGGCCTCCGCGGCCGGCCAGCCGGTAATGGTTTCGGCGGCCCGGTTGAGGGAGGTGATGGTCCAGTTCCGGTCAATGGTGAACACCCCGTCGGCCATGCTGTTCAGGGCAAGTTTTTGAAGATGAAGCGGATCGGTGCCGCTGCTCAGGCAGAGGACAACCCCATCGAAGCCCTTGCCGGGCGCGGGCGCGGGCAAGGGCAGAAAGGTCGCCAGCAGGTATTCGGGGGCATTGCTCAAGGGGTCGATAATGAGCAGGCGGATGTCGCTGAGCACCTCGCCCTGAAGGGCTGCATCGCAAAGCGCCGCCAGTTCCTCCGCCCTATCCGTCCTGGAGAGCGCCTGGTGGAGGAGCTTGCCGAGCAGCAGCGATTTTGCCTTGCCGGTCAGCGCTTCGGCCCGCTGGTTGGCGGCAATAATGCGTCCGTCACGGTCAAGCCGCAAAACAGCGGCGTTGAGTGGGCGAGAGGCGGGAAAAAGGTCGTGTTTCATGTCCTTCGGATTTGAGAGAGATTTGCAATCAGTGTAGCCGCTGGGCGATGGCTGGTCAAGGCGAGAGGTGAATGAAAAAAAAAGCATTTTTTGCCGGCGGGAGAGGGGCATGCCGGATGATTCCTCGCCCCCGTTGGCTCGCCGGCCCGCGGCGGCCGCCGTATTCGCGGGTAAAGAAAGCGATATTCCGTGCAAACTGCCTCATTGTGGCACCTCTGGTATCGCACTTCCTTTCTTGCAATTCGTCGGGTTTTGCGGTATGATATCTGTTGACGTGTTTGAATGAATGGTCATTCAGTGGCCGGAGACTTCATTCAGGGTTTCGGGTCGCGATCAGCTATACCTTATAACTTCTATTAAGGGAGAACGGAATGGATATTAAGGAGTTGGAAAAGCTCCAGAATGAGGGAACCGACTCGGTGACCTCCTCTGAGCGGCGAACGTTTCTCAAGGCCGGTCTGGCTATAACCGGCGTATTTCTTGGCGGATCGGTCCTGTCCCTCACTTCGATCCGCAATGCTCACGGGGCGCTGGGCACCATGCCCGAGGAAGCCAAGAAGTTTCCCTACAGTCCCCATTATTCCATGGTCATGCGCCAGAACAACTGCATTGACTGCGAGCGGTGCAAAGAGGCCTGCGTTGCGACCAATCACGTTCCGTCCTACGGTTACCGGACGACCATTCTGGAAACCCAGCGGCCCATCGGTCCCAAGGAGATGGAGCGGATATTCGTGCCCGTGCTCTGCAATCAGTGCAATCGGCCGCCCTGCGTTCGCGTTTGTCCCACCAAGGCCACCTATAAGGACAAGACCACCGGCATCGTGATGATGGACAACAAGAAGTGCATCGGCTGCAAGACCTGCATGGCCGCCTGTCCATACAATGCCCGTTATTTCAATGAAGAGACCAGGGCCGTTGACAAGTGCAACTTCTGTTTTGATACCCGTCTCTCCAAAGGCGAGAAGCTCACCGCCTGCGCCGCGGCCTGTCCGGCGGATGTCCGGGTGTTCGGTGATCTGAGCGATACGTCGAGCAGAGTCTATAAGCTGGTCCACAAACCGGACAAGCTGGTCTGGGTTCTGCGCCCGGAGACCGGCGCCCTCCCCAATGTATTTTATATGAACGACTAACCCCGCATGAGGTGCAGATATGAAAATGTATAAGAAAATTCTTTGTGCCTTTGGGGCTGCGGCCTGCGTGGGCATGTTGTTCTCGGTTGCCGGTATGGCCGAGGCCCCCGCCGGCGCCCCTGCAACGGAGTCGGCCCCCTACGACGAGGATACCTACGGTCCGGAAAAAGATATCGTCTGGAATAAGCCTGTTCCCAGGGTGACCTTCAGCCACAAGGTCCACACCATGGATGCCGGCCTGTCGTGCGATTCCTGCCACGACGATATTTTCCCCATGGAAGCAGGTGCATCGGAAAGCAAGGATGATTTTACCATGGCCAGCATGTTGGACGGCAATTACTGCGGCGCCTGTCATGACGGCAGCACCGCTTTTCACACGAACAGCCCGGACTATTGCGCCTCCTGCCATACCGCCCCCGGCACCATCGTGTTCACCAAGCCGGTCAAGGCCGTGGTTTTTGACCACAAGATGCATGTGGAAGATTACGGGTTCAATTGCACCAGCTGTCATAGCGACCTGTTCAAGATGATCATCGGCGACGCGGAAAAGGACGAGCAGGCGTTTACCATGGAAGCCCTGTACCAGAAGAAGTACTGCGGCGCGTGTCATGACGGCGAGCAGGCCTTTGCCTCCAATACCCGTTGCAACACCTGCCATATCGGCGTCATGGGATTTGACCGGATGTTCAGTGATGCCAATGCCCCGAAAAAAGAGGGGCACTGATTTTTTAAAACTTTATGACGGATTGGTGGCGATCAGGCAGCGCAAAGGTTTGCTTTTTGCGACGTCCTCAGGAATAGCTTGACGTCTTCCCGTGACAAGAGTATACAGTTTCCCGTTCTCCGGCCGGAATTGCTCCGGCCGGAGAACTTCTCCTTCTTCCCGCCGACCCTCCCCGCACCTTTTTCCCTGTTGATATTGTCCTTTAATATATAAACCACTGTTGGGTGAACTTTCTCCGTCAGGGAGAAGTTATGTCCCTTGGTCTTCCTCCGCCTCCCTCCAGATCGCATCTTTTCCGCTTTACCTTTTTTGCGGAGAACCATTGGGCTGCATATTCGTCGGCTTCTTCGGTTGCCGTCCATGGCCCCTGGTCATCCGCTCCGGATGATGGTTGCCATCACATTCAAAACGGGCGCATATTAAGCCCGACTCTGTTTTCTTCGCAATTAATTAGTTGATATAATTGTTAAATTATAAACAGGCTTGCCTGGGGCCTTGTTGGCGTATTATTCGCCGTCTCAGGGAAACAGGACCAAATGAAGAGCAGGACTGACTTGAAATAATCTCCTTAATTCAGGCTGGTGCCGTGGTACAAGGCGTTCATTCGCACCGGATGGGCGCGGTAGTCGTCTATGGGCGCAATTTGCGCCATAGCAGCGGGGGGAGAAGGGCTTGTTTTGCGCCATATTGTCAAATTATCTGAATATGTATTCTGTACTGAAAACTTGCATATCAGCTGTGACACATAATTTTTATGAAAGAATGTTGAGGGGTTAGTGGGTTTGAAGGGAATAAAAACATCTTGACGGGAAGTTCTGGCACGTGCCTTGCGAAAGTGAGGGCAAGCAAAACGCAATTTTCGAGTCAAGGCGAGAAAGGAGAAAATCATGAAGACCGCACACCATATCCTCACAGGTCAGGCCAAAGTTAATGCTGCTGAACTTTCTCCCATGCGACGTGTACTGGCGCAGGTCTCCAAATTGAGTGAACCGTTCTGGCTTTGTCTGTCTTTCGGCCTTTTTCTGATCATGGGTCCCTTTTCGATCATCGCCGTGCTGTACGGTGTGTGGTCCCTGGCCAGTGAAGAAAACAGGCAAAAGATGGTCGAGCCGGCAAATTGTTAGGACATCCAGGATATCGCAGTTCAACCGTAATCACAAAGGAGGACAGGAAATGGCAAACATATTCTCACTGGCGGCTACCGCTGAACCGGAAGTAGCAACGTCGGGAACAAAGGTCCTGACGGGAGTGTTCGGCCTGATGGTGCTCATCGGCGTCAGCGCCGGGCTCTACGGC
>QZJD01000040.1 GCA_003604995.1 Desulfobulbus sp.
ACGGAGCGCTGCTCCGCTTCCGGGCGATTTCACAACTCATCCTTGCCCGGAATATTTTTCTCTCGATCTCGCGACGACGTTCATTTTGCAAGAGGCTCTTATCAAAAAATCTACCGCGTGGCCCGGGCGTATGCCGGCGCCAGGTTCAGGCCTCATCAAACTTTACCCGGTCCAGGGCCGGAACAAAATGAAAATCAGAAACGACAAAGGTATTTTTGCCCGAGGAACAGCTTCGGAAAAACACGAATCACCCGGCATCCGACCTGTTGTCCCCCAAAGCAGTGGGACGGGAACCGACCTGGCCGCGGTCTCCCGGCATGCACCCCGGAATTCGCAAAAAGCAGAGGAAATCATTTCATCTTGCCCGCCCCTCGACGTTTTCGAGCTGGGAGCAGCTGAGATGCATTTCCTGGAGTGAAAGGAGATATTCCTGGGCACGGTCGAGGTAGAAGGAGAGCGCCCGGCCGAACTTCTTGCCGAGCGCGCCGTCCACGAACAGCTGGCTGATCTCCTTTTCCTGCTTGAGGATGAGCTGCGAGGACACAAAAATGCGCCGCTCTTCCGGCGACATCGCCTTCATGATCGCGGCCATGGTGCTGGTGGCCCGCGGCTGGTACATCCAGATGTACAGGAGATCCAGTGCGTTGCTGATGACGATCTTGCCCAGGTCCGGATTGCGGTCGTTGACGGCCTGCATGAATTTATTCGGTTCCTCCAGCATCTGCTGCACGTCAGCTTCCGGAAACAGGGTTTCCAGGGAGGCATAAATCTCGAACACCTGGCCGATCTTGGCCGCATAGTCCATGGAGCGGAAGCGGATATTGTTGAAGCGGTCCACCAGTCCTTCGATGAACCCGGCAACGCAGTCAGAGGCCAGCTTGGAGATCACCGCTGCCCATTTCTGCAAAACCTCGTGCACAGCGACAACCCCCGCGGCCCCGACCAGCCAGCCGATGAGCCCGTGCAGCAGAACGGCCAGGGGAATGGACAGCAGGCTGCGGAAAAAGTTGCCGTAGACCGCGCCCCTGGGCAGGCCGCGAAACATGTTGTGGCCGGAGATGTACACTCCATTGGCCAGGGCCATCGCCGAATAAAGCGCCAGGGGATTCGTGCCGGCGGTGATGCCGAACATCCGGTCCAGCAACACGGTCTTGACCAGCAGATCCAGCAGGGGCACGGAAAACCCGGTATAGAGGAGCGAATCGGCCAACCGGTCCCAGCTCACGTATTCCTTCCATTTCAGAAGCGGCGAGCGCCGCAGCCCGCCGCCGCCAAGGACCGACTGGATGATATTCCTGAGGCCGGTGATGCCGAACCAGATGAACGCGCCGCCGTAGGCCAGGAACCACCAGTCTTTGGTCAGGGCAAAGGTCAGGAAGGCCGGAATGAATCCAATCAGGATTTTCAGTTCGTTTTGCAGGTAGCTGTTCAGATAACCGAACGGGATCTTCCGTGGTCTGGCCACCTGATCCCTGCTCGCCAGAGACAGACCGTTGTCCACCTCGGTCTGCATCCAGCTCAGGGTGGCCATGTTCCCCTTCGGCTCCCTGAGAAGCGAATAGGACTGCACGAGCCATTCCCGGCGCCGCTCGAATTCCCAGTTAAAAAACGGCAGGATGGCCGCCCCCCGGCAGGTCTTGCGCTGATTACGGCTGAGCAGCCAGGGGGCGCGCCGGGATTCCCAGGGCAGATTCTGCCGCCCGCGTGGAACGCAGGTGACCTGCAGCAGAGCGGTCAGGCAGACGGGAATGCTTCTTGCCGTTTTACCCTGCCCTCTTTCCAGTTTATGGCGGGCCCTGGCCGGCAGGGTATCCTTCATCACCAGCCCCATTCCGTAGCGATGCCGGGAGGTGCCGGTGGAATCGCTGCCGATCCGGGACTTGAGGGGCGACAGTCGATAGAAGGAATGCAGTTCCGGGATATGGTAGAGTATCCTGACCAGCTTGTCGCGAATCTCCCTGGCCTCGCCGACCATATCGGCGGATTCCGAGAAATCGCGGATTATTTTCTGGATGACCCGTTTCAGCTGAACGATGTTGTTCTGATTGATCGCCGTCTGCAGGGTGTTGATTTCCTCGTTGCACACCGCCTTGCCGAAGGCGTATTCCTTGAGGTTGAACACCTCCAGGTGGGTGATTCGTCCCCGGCAGTCGTAGAGCAGTTCCAGGACATCGGTGGCGGTGAGCCGGCTCAGATTGAGGGTGACCCCTGAACCTGAATAGAGCGCGACCAGCCGATCAAGAAGCGCTTCCGGCGAAAGCTTGAGCAAATCGGGAACTTCGGGTCCGGATTGAGGAACGTGGGGATTGTACAGGTCGGGATTTTTATCGGGCCGCAGAAAACTCTCGATGATCGCATCCACATCCAGGGAATTCATAATTTCCACGGCATGGCTGAGGCGCATGCGCTCTTCCTGATCGAACCGCGACCAGGAAGAGCGCATCTCCTCCACGGCGGCGGCCATGGCCGGTAGCATCCTGCCGTAGATATACCTGGCGAGGTGGAGCAGCGAAGGCTGCCCCGTCCCGACAAAGGCGATAAATTCCTCCAGCACCAGCGGATCAAGCCGGATGCCGTAGGCCTCGTTGACCAGCGGCAGGTGTCTGGCATTAAACTCCCGCAGGGCGGCAAAGACGTACCCCTGGTAATATTCAGACACCCGCCGCCCTTCATCCATGAATTCCCGGGCAGGCCCCTGGCCGATGAAGTCGAGGAACCGCTGTTTGTCGGCAATGCCCCGCGGCGACCAGATCAGCTTGATGTAGCGGCCGCGGAACCTCGCGGAAAACTGGATGCCGATCCGGACATTAATGCCCATGATCTCGGCGGATTCCAGCAGTTCCGCGGCCACTTCAACATCGATAAAGTTGTAATAAACGACGGTCAGGCGGCGGATGCCCTTGATCCAGGCATCCATGATCAGATGGGTCGGCGATTTGCGGCCCTCGGTGTTGGCATCATGGACATGGTCGTCAAAGGCGACCTGGTTCCACGCCTCCGGCATTTCAACCAGGTGGTACTTGTCCAGTTGAGCACGAATGAACCGGGGTTTGCCGAAGGTCGCGGTTCGGAAGTCCCGGGCAAGCTGCAACTGCCGCAGGCGATCGCCCCGGGCGCGGACCAGCTCCTTCATGATTTCCAGAAGCACCCTGGCGGTGTTGATCCGCAGCGGGCCCTGCGAGCTGTAGAGCACCTCGTCGCGCAGGGAGCGAAGCGCGTTCAGCCGGTCTTCGGCCAGGCCGGCCTCGAGGGAGCCCAGGAGATGAATGACCGCGTAGGCGATGCGCAGGCCCATGGTCGCGGCCATCTCCTTGATGCCGTGCGGATGGAGATAGGGGGTCAGCAGGTTCTTGACGAGCTTGTGCGATTCGTCCCGATTGAGCACGTCATTAACGATGTTCAGAAGAACATAGTCGTTCTCGTCGAAATAGAACCTGGAGATTCTGTCGACTTTGCTATTGGTCAAGACGCACCTTTCCTTCACGCAGACGGCACAGGGGGCGGAGAGCATGCCGCCCGGGCATTTCCCCGGGCCTATCCGGCAACTCCGCAGACAACGGCATTTTTATCAGTATAGCAGAATCTCCGGCCGCAAGACAAGCAGCCCCCCGGTAAATCCGCATTTTGAAGGAGAAGAGACCCCGCGGCAAACACCCTTGCTCACGCCCGCCAAAGCGGCCGACCCGCAAAGAATGCGCGCCAGACGCCGACAGAGCCTGTAACTTGCTGAAATCATAATGGTGTGTTCTCATTGCCGTGCGATCCGGCCGGATCATCAAAGTTGATTTACAAAAATCAGGGAAAAAAGTAAGCTGCGGCTTGAGCCAACAAAGATGGCGGTGGGCGCAATCCGCTCTTTTTCGACCCGATGCGGGACAGTTTGGAGAGATCATTTCATGGACCAGCACTCCTATACCCAGGCACTGCTTGAGTTCCTCGGCGCTTCGCCGACCCCCTTTCACGCGGTGGCCAACCTGGGCAGCCTGCTTGCCGAGCACGGATTTGTTGAGATCCGCGAATCAGACGACTGGCAGCGGCTGTTGCCCGGCCGCTATTTCATCCGGCGCAACGATTCCAGTCTGATCGCCCTGGTACTGACCAGCTCCGGCCCGGCGGCAACCGGCCTGCGCATGGCCGGGGCACATACCGACAGTCCCTGTCTGAAAATCAAGCCGAGTCCCGCCCGGACAAACCACTCTCTGCTCCAGCTGGGCGTGGAGACCTACGGCGGCGCTTTGCTCTCCCCGTGGTTCGACCGAGACCTGTCCATCGCCGGCCGGGTGCTCTGGCAGGATGGCGAAGGCGCCATTCACTCCTCGCTTCTGGACTTCAAACGGCCGGTGGCCGTGATCCCAAGCCTGGCCATCCATCTCAACCGGGAGGCCAACGAGCAGAAGCAGGTGAACAAGCAGACCGACATGGTACCGATCATCATGCAGGCGGGCTCCGAAGAGGAGGCAAATTTCTTCGCCCTTCTGGGTGAAGAACTCCTGCGCGACAACCCGGGTGCACAAAAAGCGAAAATCCTTGATCATGAGCTGATTCTTTATGACTGCCAGCCGCCGACCCTGCTCGGGATCAAGGGCGAATTCCTTGCCGGCGGCCGCCTGGACAATCTGCTCTCCTGCTTTGCCCTGATCCGGGGCCTGCTTGAGGCGGACAGCCCGCAAAACAGTCTGGTGGTGCTCAACGATCATGAGGAGGTGGGCAGCATGTCCGCCAGCGGTGCCCAGGGGCCGTTTCTCCTGTCCGTGCTGGAGCGTCTGCTCCCCGATGTCAACGACCGGCGGCGCTGTCTGACCCGCTCTTTTTTCATCTCGGTGGACAACGCCCATGCCGTGCACCCCAACTTCGCCGACCGCCACGACAAAGGACACCTGCCCCGGCTGAACGGCGGCCCGGTGATCAAGTACAATGCCGGTCAGCGCTACGCCACCTCCAGCCGTTCCGGCGCCCTGTACCGGATCCTCGCCGAGCGGGCCGGGGTGCCGATCCAGGAATTCGTCATGCGCAGCGACCTGGCCTGCGGCTCCACCATCGGCCCGCTCACCGCGGCAGCGCACGGGGTCGCCGCCGTCGACATCGGCGTACCGACCCTGGCCATGCACTCTATCCGGGAACTGGCCGGCGCCAGCGACCCCTGGCACCTGGCCCTCTCCCTGCGGACTTTTTTCGGCACCCCGGACGATGACCCTGCCTGGCAGTGCCTGGGCTGAACGGGCAGTCAGGATCGACAGCGGAATCATCAGCGAAAAAGGGAGCAGGAATCAGTGAGCAACAGCCCAGGAGCAGATCCGGACGATGCGAACCGGATGGACAGCGCCCGTTTTGCCGACATCACCGCGCAATGTTTCATCAACGCGCCCTTCGACCAGCTGCGGGACGACCTGTTGCCGCTCTTTCTCGCCCATGGCCTGCGGCCGGAGATCGGTCTGGAGGGCGACTGCCTGTGGAACGACGACACCGCTGCATTTCAAGCAGTCGCCGACCGGTTGCGGGAATCCGGGCTGGCATGCACCCTGCACGCCCCGTTCAACGATCTCGCGCCCGGCGCCGTCGATCCCCGCATTCGGGAGATTACCCGCGAAAAGCTGCGCCGCGCCTTTGCCCTGGCCGAAATTTTCCAGCCCAGGGCGATTATCTGCCACCTGGGTTACGAAGAGCATAAGCACTCCTACAAGTTCAAGGAGTGGCTGGGCCATTCCCTGGACACCTGGAACGAACTCCTGGACCTGGCGGAAAAGACCGGCACCCCGGTCATGCTGGAAAACACCTATGAAACCTCTCCGGAGATCCACCGCATCCTGTTCAGCGAACTCGCCGGCCGCAACCTCGGCTTCTGCCTGGACGTCGGCCACCTGACCGCCTATGCCCGCTCCACCTGGCAGGTCTTTCTCGCGACCCTTCTCCCCTGGCTGCGCCACCTGCATCTCCACGACAACAGGGGGGAACGCGACGAGCATATCGCCATCGGCAAGGGGTGCTTCCCCTTCCAGGAACTGTTTGCCTTCCTCAGGCAACACCAACTGCACCCCCTGATCACCCTGGAACCCCACAGCAAGGAAGATCTCTGGCAATCCCTGGAGGCCATCCGGGCCATGGACCTTTTTTCCTCATAGCCCTCTCACTTCCTTTTTTTCAGCCGCGGCCGGGGAAAATGTTTTCAGGTTGCCGGGAAATGGCCAGCCCTTCATCTTGACAAGCAGGATTTCGACAATTATTATCAACAAGGAAGAGAACACCCGTTTTTTCACCGCAATCGAGCCCCATGCCGCATAAGCCGACCGCACCACGCCTGTTGTTGATCACCCTGCTGCTCTTCTCGTTCATCTTTGGAACGGGCGGGAGGACGAGCTTCTGCTTCATGCCGGACGGCGCCGTTCATCTGGAAGAATCGCATTTTTCCTGCGCCCTTGATGCGGATCATTCCCCTGCTCACCAGCAAGCTGAACTCTGCCGCGGTGATCAAGGGGGGGAACAATGTTGGGACATCATGCTGGGCGTTGACGCATCGGGCCAGCAGCAGCGCTGCCTTGCACAGCTCACCACGCCGGTTATGCAGCCCCTGGGCCCGTCCATCGTTGCCGCCCCGGCGGAACGTATGCCATTCCCCCCCCTTCCCGCTGTTCGTTCATCGCAACTCCATTTCCTGCAATCCGTCATCCTCCTGATTTGATACCCCCTCTCTGATCCTCCGGCGCGCAGTTTATCGCCGGCGGAAATTCCCGCACAAGATCGTTTTTTTTCGGTTCGTTCGCGTAACCGCAACTGAACAGAAACTCTGTTGAGTTATTCACGCAGGAGGACTCCATGCGTATCCATCGTTTCGCCCTTCCTGCCCTGGCCCTGGCCCTTGGCCTGTGGTGGGGAACCTTAACGCAGGCCCGCGCCGCGGCCAGCGCTGAATTCAGCACCGGGACCGTGCTGACCATGGACCAGGCCCTGGAGCTTGCCGCCCGCAACCGGCACGAACTCGCTTCGCTGCGGGCCGACCAGACCGCCGCGGACGTCCGGCTCCGACATGCCGGCCTCCCGCCCAATCCGGAACTCGTGGTGGAATGGGATAACCTGGGCAACGACCTGCCCGGTGACGAGACCAGGGAAACCACCTACCTGCTCAGTCAACCCTTTGAACTCGGCGGCAAGCGATCGGCTAGGATAGACAGAGGCCGAGCCGAACTGCTTCGCCTGCGGCACGAACAGACCGCGACCTGGCTGGATATCGCCGCGGAGGTCAGAGCCGCCTTTATCGAGGTTCTCGCCGCCAGAGAGCGGCTGCATCTCCAGCAGGAGGCGGAACAGATCGCCCGGGATCTGGCCGCCATCACCCGGGAACGGGTAGCGGCCGGCGAACTCCCGGTTACCGAAGAGATCAGGGCCGAAGCAAGGATCGCGCTTACAGGGGCGGAAACTCTGCGAAGCCGACGGTTGCTCGAGCAGGCGGAACTCTCTTTCAACGCGGCCCTGGCCGATCCGGGCGCGATGGCCCGCAGCGCGGACGGCCTGCTGCCCCGGGAAGTCGCCATCCCGGAGCGTGAGGCCCTGCCGGTTCGGCTCCAGGAGGCTCCCCTGCTTGCCCTCCGCCGCGGCGAGACCTCGCTGGCAACGGCAGAGGTTGCCCTGGCAAAGGCCAACGCCTGGGTGGATCCGGCCGTGTCTTTCGGCGTACGCACCCTTGCCGAACAGGACGGCCATGCCCTGGTTCTGGGTTTTTCCGTTCCCCTGCCGCTTTTTCAGCGGAACCAGTCGGAACTGGCGACGGCTGACGCAACAGCCCGCAAAGCAGCCATCCGGGAAGAAGCGGCAACAACCCGTTTAGGGCTGGAGCTGCGCAAGGCCTATGCGGAACTCATCGCCGCCGACCGTGAAGCGAAATCCCTGCGCGACGAGGTCTTGAGGCCGGCAACCGAGGCCGCAGCCGCGGTTCAGGAAGGGTTCAGGGCCGGCAAATTCCGCTACAGCGACGTTCTGGAAGCATCGGAATCCCTGCTGGCAATCAAAGCCCGCCATCTCAATGCCCTGATCGACCTCAACCTGGCCGCCATCGCCCTCGACCGACTCCTGGGCGAGCCGGCGCTTCCGGCCGAACTCCGTTTCACCTCATCATCACCCGACAGGAGCGACACATGAATATTCGCAGAATTTCCATCCTGATCCCCATTGCCGCTCTAGCCGCCCTGGTGCTGGCCGGCGGCCTGTACGCCGCCCGTGATTTAAAGGAGCACGACGGCCATGTTGACCATGCTCTGAAAAACCAGCACGACCACCAGGACCATGCCGACCAGGAAGAAGAGACGCATGCCGGTGAAAAATTCGACTCGGAGGACGGCCACGGCCACGACCACGGAACTGATCTTTCCGACCTGGACAGGTCGGTGGAAGAGATGTGGACCGACATCTGCGAACATGAGATCCCCACCCACCAATGCGAGGAATGCCGTTACGAGATCGGCACGGTCAAACTCGATGCCGTACTTCTTGGTGAACAAGGACTCGTCCGCACCGGCTTTCCGGAAAAAAGGCAGGGGCGCCTGGAGGAACGGAACCTGCCGGGAGAGGTCCAGCTGGATGAAACCCGCACGGTCCACGTGGCCAGCCCCCTGACCGGAATGATCACCCGCGGCTTCACCGCCCCCGGCGACCGGGTCGAGATCAGCGCACCACTTTTCGAGGTGGACAGTCCGGAAGTGGCCGAGGCCAAGGGCGCCTATCTTAAGGCCGTTGCCGCGCACAGCCTTGCGGAGAAAACCGCTGAACGGGAAGCCCTGCTTTTTGAACGAAAGGTCGCGGCCCGGGTCGAGGTCCAGGAAGCCGCGGCACGAAGAGCCGAAACCGAGATCGAAATGGCCGCGGCCCGCGGTCGCCTTCAGCGGCTTGGTCTGGCCGGCGAGGAGATCGACAATCTGCTGACCCGGAACAGCGGGACGGCCTTGACCGGTCTGGTGACCGTCCGGGCCGCCATCGCCGGAACGGTCATCGAAGGACATGCCTCGCCGGGCGAATATGTCGAAACCGGCAAGGAACTGCTCACCATTTCCGACCTCGGCCGGGTATGGGTGCTGGCCGATGTGAAGGAGGCGGATCTGGCCGCGGCCAACGCGGTTGCCGGCGGCGAAGCCGCCATCGAGGCCATGGGGCGGGAATTCACCGGCCGCCTGGCGGCGATCACCGGCCGCATCAGTGAAGAGACCCGCACCGCCAAGGCCAGGTTCAGCGTCGACAACAGCGCCGGGCTCCTCCGGCCGGGCATGTTCGTTGCGGTAAAGCTGTCGCTGCCCGGGGGCGGCGAAACCCTGGCCGTACCGAAAGTCGCGGTTCTGGCCGATGAGGGCCGCACCTTTGTCTTCGTCCACAAGGAAGGCGACTACTGGATCCGGCGGCCGGTCACCCTTGGTTCTCGTTTCGACGGCATGGTCGAAGTGGTTGGCGGCCTGCAAGAAAAGCAGCGGATCATCACCGATGGTTCCTTTCTCCTGAAAAGCGACGTGCTCCGTTCCAAAATGGGCGCGGGCTGCGCCGATTAAAGGAGAAAAGCCATGGAGCGATGTACCGCCATTCTCCTGTCCCGCCCCTGGGTGGTCCTCACCCTGACCATTCTTCTGGCCCTGGCCGGCTGGGTGTCCTGGACCAGGCTGCCCATCGACGCCTTTCCCGATGTAACCAACGTGCAGGTCATGGTCCTCACCGAGACGCCGGGCCTGTCCGCCGTGGACGTGGAACAGCAGGTCACCTACCCCATCGAACAGCAGATGGGCGGCGTCCCCAGGGTAACCCAGGTCCGCTCCCTTTCCAAGGCCGGCCTGTCGCAGGTCATAATCGTCTTCAAGGACGGGACCGACATCTACTTTGCCCGGCAACAGGTCTTCGAGCGGCTGACCGGGGCCCGCGAACATCTGCCCGCCTTTGCCGAGCCCGAACTGGGACCGATCAGCACCGGACTCGGTGAGATCTTCCAGTACACCCTGGAGGGCGACGACATGGATCCCATGGAGCTGCGGCGCCTGCAGGAAGTGGTGGTCGCCCCTCGTCTGCGGCCGATCCCCGGAGTCAACGAAGTGAACAGTTTCGGCGGCCTGGTCCGGCAGTACCAGATTCTGGTCCGGCAGGAGGCCCTGCTCAAGTACGGACTCAGCCTGCGCGAGGTGGTGGAAACCCTCGCCCGCAACAATGCCAACGCCGCCGGCGGCTACATCGTCAGCGGCTGGGAGCAGACCTATATCCGCGGACTCGGGCAGCTCACCGGCCCCGAAGACATCGGCGCGGTGGTCCTGAAAAGCCATGACGGCACCCCGATCCACGTGCACGACATAGCCGAGGTCACCGTCGGCCCCCAGCCCAGGCAGGGCGCGGTGACCCGCGACGGCCGCGGGGAAACGGTGGCCGGCATGGTAATCATGCTCCGGGGAGAAAACTCCAAGGACGTGGTGACCAGGGTCAAGGACGGGGTGGCCCGCATCCAGGAAAGCCTGCCCGAAGGCGTCCGCCTTAATGTTTTCTACGACCGCACCCAGCTCATCGAGGCCTGCATCAAGACCGTGACCGACGCCCTGCTGGAGGGCGGAATCCTCGTCATCGTGGTGCTGTTTCTCTTTGCGGCCGAACTGCGCACCGCGCTCATCGTCCTGATTTCCCTGCCCCTCACGTTCCTGATCACCTTTCTGATCATGGGCCGGGTCGGAATCAGCTCCAACCTGATGAGTCTCGGCGGGCTTGCCTTTTCAGTGGGCATGGTGGTGGACGCGGCCATCGTCATTGTCGAGAACATCCGCCGCCACTTCGCAGCCGACCAGGACAAATCCAGGAAAAGGGAAGTGGTACTCCGGGCGGTGGTCGAGGTGGCCAGGCCGGTGACCTTTTCCATCCTGATCATCGCCATCGTCCTGGTGCCTCTCTTCTCTCTGCAGGGCATCGAAGGCAAAATGTTCCTGCCGCTGGCCGCAACGATGATCATTGCCATCCTGGTTTCCCTGGTGGTGGCGCTGACCGCGATACCGGTACTCTCCGCCCTGGTTCTTCAGCAAACCCCGGAAAGGGAATTTCGCTTTGTCCGGGCGATCAGCCGCGGCTATCTTCGTTTCCTGACCCGGGCCCGCCGCCACGCCGCCCTTACCCTGACCCTGGCCGGCCTGACCCTGGCCGGCGCCGGCTGGGCGGTCAATGGTATCGGCACGGCGTTCATGCCGGACCTGGATGAAGGTGCCATCGCGGTCAATGCCGTTCGCCTGCCCAATGCCTCCCTGGAGGGTTCGGTGACGGTGAGTACCTTTGTCGAAAAACAGCTCCTTGCCGCTTTTCCCGACGAGGTCCGGACCGTGGTCAGCAAGACCGGCCGGGCCGAGATTTCGGAAGATCCCATGGGCCCGGAACAGACCGATTTCTTCATCATGCTCAACCCCAAAAAACAGTGGACAAAGGACCGCGACAAGGCCGAGCTGGTCGAGGCCATGAGCCGCGAACTGTCGGCCATCCCCGGCATTCGCCTTTCCTTCTCCCAGCCCATCGCCCTGCGGGTCAACGAGTTGATCTCCGGCGTCAAGAGCGATCTGGCGGTCAAGGTCTACGGCGAGGATCTCGAACTGCTCAAGGGCTATGCCGACCGGATCGCAGCGGTGCTCGGCACTATTGCCGGAGCGAGGGATGTCAAGGTGGAGCAGGTTTCGGGCATGGAACAGATCGAAATCAGCTATGATCGCGCGACCCTGGCCCGCTACGGGATCAATGCCGGGGAGGTCAATGAGGTGATCGAGATCGCCCTGGCCGGACGGGAAACGACCAAAGTGGTCGAAGGCCCGCTGCGCACCGCCACCGTGGTCCGCCTCGCCGAACAGGACCGTCCTGACCTGGAGGCCCTGGATCGGCTTCTCCTCCGGGGCTCCGGCGGCGAACCCATTCGGCTGGGTCAGGTTGCGCGGATCGATATTGTGGAGGGACCGGCGCAGATCGGCCGGGAAAAGGGAATGCGACGGGTGGCCGCCGAAGTCAATATCCGGGGCAGGGATCTCGGCGGCTTCGTGGCCGAAGCCGAAAAGCGGCTGCACGGCCTGGAAAAGGAACTGCCCTCGGGCTATTTTCTGGAGTACGGCGGTCAGTTCGAGAATCAGCAGCGGGCCATGCAGCGGCTGGCCATCGTGGTGCCGGCGGCCCTCTTTCTCATCTTCTGCCTGCTGTTCATGGCGCTGGGCACCCTCAGGGATTCCCTGCTGGTGATTCTCAATCTGCCTTTTGCCCTGATCGGCGGCATCTTCGCCATCCGCGCCTGGGACATGCCGTTGTCGGTATCCGCAGCAGTTGCCTTTATCTGTCTTCTGGGAATCGCGGTGCAAAACGGTGTAGTCCTGATCGCCTTTTTCCGGCAGTTGCGGGATGCCGGCCTCAGCGTGAACGAGACCATTCATGAGGGTTGCCGTCTCCGCTTCCGGCCACTCCTGATGACCGCCCTCACCAGCTTCATCGGCCACCTGCCCATGCTCTACGCCACCGGGTCAGGAGCCGATATCCAGAAGCCGCTGGCGGTGGTGGTCATGGGCGGAATCATCACCTCCACGATTCTGACCCTGGTGGTATTGCCGGTACTCTACGGCTGGCAGGAAAAACGTTTCGGCCGGGCGGCGATCCGGCAGTGAAGAAAATAATATGCAAGAGGGCCTGAGCGTGCTAGTATGAGACACAAGCCAATCGCACCTACTACCTCTTCAATACATTGTTTTTATTATGCTTTCTTTCAGCAGCCCCAAATCATGGTTTCGTTTTCTTCTCCTGGTCCCCCTCCTTGTCGTGCCGGCCCTTTCCGGTTGCGCGCCGACCACGGTCAAGCAGATTGAGGAGGAGAGGGGCGCCAAGCAGCTGAGCCCCGACGAGGTGCTCAAGCTGGTCGAAGGCAACACCCTCTTTTTTCGGGCCTACGGCGAGGACAGCCACTTCTACTATGCTCCGACCGGCCAGGTTTTCGGCCAGGATGTCCTCAATAACCGGGACAAGGGCAAATGGGATGTCAGCGACTCCGGCGAACTGTGCATGAAGCTCGACTGGTGGTGGTACGGCGACCTGCGCTGCTTCCCGGTGTACGGTGACGGCCGGAAGTACTACATGGGCAGCGAGTCGGGCGTCCTTTCCTTTTCCGCCGAGCTCCTGCAGGGCGACGCCAAAAGGCTGTACCGCGAGATCAAGACCACCGGCAAGAAAAGCTACCGGGCCTCGGTTCGGGGCCAGCAGTCGGGATCCGCCGGGTTGATGGAACAGGAAGCCGCGCCGGTGGCGGAAGAGACGCAGGCCGCTCCTCCCCTCGAAGAGGAGCCTCGCCAGGACATCCCGCCCGCCGCGCCGGGTGAACTGAAGGCCACGGTCAAGTGGATGGCCAGAGATTGCCCTGGATGCAACTTCGCCGGCAGCAACCTGAAAAAAGCCGACCTGGTCGGAGCCAAGCTCCAGGGGGCCGACCTGAGCGGCGCCGACCTCAGCATGGCCAACCTCCGGCGGGCCGACCTGCAGGGAGCCAACCTGAGCGGCGCCGACCTCTCCTTTGCCAACCTGCCCGGCGCCGACCTGCGGGGGAGCAACCTGCAAGGAGCCAGGTTCAAAGGGGCCAATCTGATCAAGGCCAACCTGACCGGCGCGAAACTTGAAGGGGCCGATTTTTCCGAGGCCCTCCTGGAAGGGACCCAGGGTCTGCCCCGCTGAACCCGGGAGAGGAAATTATTCCGCCCCCGCGACGTTTGCCGGTCTCGTAAAAAATGCGAGACTGACGCCGGCATGTCTTGTAATTTATTGAAATCACAGTGGCGCATGCCCTGGGTTTTCATTTTTGCGATGTCATCACGTTTGCATCAACAATCCTCTTTCCTCGTTTAACCGACACGCCATGACCGAAGCAGCTTCTTCGCCGGCCACGCCGGCGCCCTTTGTCCATCTCCATGTCCATTCCCAGTATTCCATGCTGGACGGCGCAATTAGAATCGACGATCTGCTCAAGCGCTGCCAGGAATTCAACATGACGGCGGTTTCCCTGACCGACCACGGAGCCATGTTCGGAGCTCTGGAATTCTACACCAAGGCCAAAAAAGCGAAATTGAAGCCGATTGTCGGCTGCGAGTTTTACGTGGCCGAAAAAAGCCGGCTCGACAAGGACCAGAACGCCGGCCACAACTTCCATCTGGTTCTGCTGGCCATGAACGTAACCGGCTACCGCAACCTGATGAAGCTTGCCTCCCTTGCCCAGACCGAGGGGTTCTACTATAAACCGCGCATCGACAACGACCTGCTGCGGGCCCATCACGAAGGGTTGATCGCCTTAAGCGCCTGCCTGCATGGTGAGGTAGCCTGGCGGATCACCCACAATGACCGGGAAGGCGCCCGCAAACGGGCACTGGAGCTTCAACAACTGTTCGGCGACCGCTTTTATTTCGAATTGCAGGAAAACGGCATTGAGGAGCAGCACCGCGCCAACCAGGGATTGCGCGAATTGGGCCGGGAGCTGGGGATCAAGGTGGTGGCCACCAATGACTGCCACTACCTGCACAAAAACGAGGCCCATGCCCACGAGGTCCTGCTCTGCCTGCAAACCGGCCGCACCCTGTCCGACCCCAAGCGATTCCGCTTTTCCACGGACCAGCTCTATTTCAAATCCCCCGAGGAGATGGCCGCCCAGTTCAGCGACTGCCCGGAGGCCCTGGCCAACTCCTTGGAGGTGGCCGAGCGCTGCAACCTGGAGTTGGAGTTCGGCAAGCACTACTTCCCCAACTTCCCGGTACCGGAGGGCGAAACCCTGGAGTCGCTTTTTGCCAGAGCCTGCGACGAGGGGCTTGCCCGCCGTTTCGACCACATGCGGAGGATGGGGGCACTGACTGCCGAAACCGCCAAGCAGTACCAGGACCAACTGACCATGGAGATCGACGTCATCCAGAGGATGGGCTTTGCGGGCTACTTTCTGATCGTTGCCGACTTCATCAACTGGGCCAAGGAGCAGGGCATCCCGGTGGGACCGGGCCGAGGCTCCGGCGCGGGCAGCCTGGCCGCCTACTGCATGCAGATCACCGACATCGACCCCATCCCCTACGGCCTGCTTTTTGAACGGTTCCTGAACGTCGAGCGCATCTCCATGCCCGACTTTGACGTGGATTTCTGCAAGGAGCGACGCGACGAGGTGCTCAATTACGTACGCCGGAGATACGGCGGCGACGAACATGTGGCCCAGATCGTCGCTTACGGGACCATGAAGGCGCGGGCGGTGATCCGCGATGTCGGCCGGGTTCTGGAGATCCCCCTGCCCAAGGTTGACCGTATCGCCAAGTTGATCCCGGACGAACTGAAGATCACCCTGGACCAGGCCATCGAGAAGGAACCGCGCCTGCGCGAGGCGTCCAAGGAGGAAGACATCAGGCAGCTCCTGGAGATCGGCCGGACCCTGGAGGGACTGTGCCGCCACAAGTCGACCCATGCCGCCGGCGTGGTGATCTCGCCCGGGCCGATGACGGACTTTCTGCCGGTATGCACCGGCCAGAACAAGGAAATTATCACCCAGTACGACATGAAGTACACCGAGATGACCGGACTGATCAAGTTCGACTTTCTCGGCCTCAAGACGCTGACGGTCATTGACCGGGCCCTGAAGCTGATCAAGAAGGATCTGGACATTGCGGTGGATCTGAGCGCCATCCCGCTGGACGACCCGATGACCTATGGCCTGCTCTGCCGGGCCGACAGCCTGGGCGTGTTCCAGCTGGAAAGCGACGGCATGCGCGACCTCTTGAAAAAAATGAAGCCGGAGCAGTTCACCGACCTCATTGCCCTGGTCGCCCTCTACCGGCCCGGGCCCATGGAAAGCGGAATGATCGATTCATATGTCGAGACCAAACACGGCCGGCGGCTGCCCGAATACCCCCTGCCTCAACTCAAGGAGGTCCTGGAGGAGACCTACGGGGTCATCGTCTACCAGGAGCAGGTGATGAAGATCGCCAACATCCTCGCCGGGTACAGCCTGGGAGACGCCGACATCCTGCGCCGGGCCATGGGCAAGAAGATCCCGGCGGTCATGGAGCAGGAGCGGACCAAATTCATGGCCGGCGCCCTGAAGAACGATATCCCGGAGAAAAAGGCCACCTATATCTTTGACCTGATGGCCAAGTTTGCCGGCTACGGCTTCAACAAGTCGCACAGTGCGGCCTACGCCCTGATCGCCTTCCAGACCGCGTATCTGAAGGCCCATTATCCGGCCCAGTACATGGCGGCGCTGCTTTCCTGCGACATGGACAACACCGACAAGGTGGTCAAGTACATCAACGAGTGCCGCCAGCATAAAATTGCCGTGCTGCCGCCGGATATCAACGAGTCGTACCAGGACTTCACCGTGATCAGCGACCGGATCCGCTTCGGCCTGGCCGCGGTAAAGAACGTCGGCGGCGCTGCCCTGGTCTCGATCATCGAAGAACGAGAGGCCGGAGGCGCTTATACCTCGCTGGCCGATTTCTGCGGCCGTATCGATTCAAGCCGGGTCAACCGCAAGGTGATCGAGAGTCTGATCAAGGCCGGTGCATTTGACTCGCTGTGCGCCAATCGAGCCCAGCTGCTGGCCGGACTTGATCTGGCCATGGAGCAGGCCAAGGCGGTACAGCGTGACCGATTGAGCGGCCAGATGAACCTGTTCGGCCTCACCCCTGCCCAAACCGGCACGGCGGTCATTGAAGCCGTCCTCCCGGACGTGCCGGAATGGCCGGAACTGAAGAAGCTCGCCTTTGAAAAGGAGGCCATCGGCTTCTTCCTGACCGGCCATCCCCTGGAGGGGGTGAATAATGATCTGAAACGGGTGACCGATATCGAGATCGACAAGCTGGCGACCCTGGTTGACGGCCAACCGGTGCGCGTCGGCGGCCTGATCCAGACCTTCCGGGAACACAAATCAAAAAAAGGCGACCGGATGGCCTTTGCCACCCTGGAGGACATGACCGGCAGCGTGGAGCTGGTCGTCTTCCCCAATGCCTTTGCCGAGTGCGGGCACCTGCTCGGCCGGGAGGAACCGGTGGTGGTTCTGGGCAGGGTACAGCTCGAAGAGCGCGGCCCCAAGATCACCGTCGAATCCATCGAACCTCTGCACGCCGCCCTGATCAAATACACCCAGGACGTGATCATCCGCATCCGGGCCCAGCAGACCTCCCGCCAGCACCTGGAGCAGCTCAAGGAGATGCTCTACCAGCACCACGGCACCTGTCCCGTTCGGCTGACCCTGCATTTCGACGGCCGCGGCGAGGTGGACGTGGAGATTCTCAAGGATCTCAAGATACGGCCATCGAGTGAATTCTTCCGCCAGGTGGAAGAAACCCTGGGCTACTCTTCCCTGATCATCCGCATGAAGGAGGCAGAGTTGCCGCCTTCACGCAACAAGGGCTTCGGCAACTACAACAAGAATACCGTCCATTGAGGCGAACACTCAGTATAAAAGAGCGGACCTTCCTGGCGAGGCCGGGCAATTGAACAAAAAACGCAAGGTGGTCGCTGAAGAGCGAATGAGCGGGCAGGCGTCGGGGCAGGGCGCCATGCAGACGCCCTGCCGACAAAGAAAAAAAGGCTAAAAGCAGAGCCCGCAGTCAGGGCAGGCCTTGCTTTCAGTGGAGAAGGCGCAGCCGCAGGCGGGACAGGTGGCGCTCCCGGCTTCAGGGTCGAACACCGCATCGACCAGGCTGGTGTCATGATCGGTCAGGCCGGTGGTCTGGACGTGCTCCCGAGCCAGGAGGGCCATGACCTCCGGCAGGTCGGTCGTCCGCACCTGCAGCCGGACATCGGTGCCGCCGCACCCCTTGCCGCAGGAGGCGCTGTCCCCGGCGATGAGGGAGGGAATCCCCTCGCGGCTGAGCAGGGCCTGGACGCTTTTCACGTTGATGATCTTGCCCTTGATGATGTCGACCAGCTCATCCTCCGGGGTGATGGGCACTGCCCGGCCGGACTGCCGGCCGTTTTTTTTATCCAGCAGGTCCTGCATCTGTACGCCGCTGATGAGCGCATCCCCGCAGGTCACACAGACCTGCACCCCGGGCCGGTATTCGTCCTGACACCGCGGACAGTACTGCATGTCCGGCTCAATCCTGAATCTCATCGCCATTTCTTCCGCACCTCATCAAAACGTTGTTTGTTTCTCTTCTCATGGTAGCCCGGCTGGAGCGAAGCGCAATCCGGGGTTGGCGTTACGCTCTCTCCCGGATTTCACTTCGTTTCATCCGGGCTACGGCCTTTCGACCCCGATACCAACCCCGACCCCGAAAAACCATGGGTTTCGCTGCGCTCTCCCCATCCTACACCTACCCATCATCCATCAGGCAATATCGCTAGGTTGCGGGTGAGCGGAGCGAACCGCAACAGACTTGACGAACTTGATAAACTTTATGAACTTGATGAACTTGGTGCATAGCACCCCTATAAAATAAACCGGCTCAGATCCTCATTGGCCGAGATGTCGGCCAACTGCCGCTTCACATAGTCCGCGGTGACCACGAACCGCTTCTCAGCCATCTCCGGTGCACCAAAGGAGACCTCGTCCAGGACTCGCTCCAGGATTGTGTGCAGCCGACGGGCGCCGATGTCCTCGGTCAACCGGTTGACGGCCACCGCGATCCGAGCCATTTCCCGAATGGCCTCATCCTCAAAGACCAGTTCCACGCCCTCGGTGGCCAGCAGGGCCACATACTGCTTGATCAGCGCATTCTGCGGCTCGGTGAGGATCCGAAAGAACTCCTCCTCGCCCAGGGCGTGCAGCTCCACCCGGATGGGGAAACGCCCTTGCAGCTCCGGCGCCAGGTCCGAGGGCTTACTCATGTGAAAAGCGCCGCTGGCGATAAAAAGGATATGGTCGGTGCGCACCGGACCGTACTTGGTGGTCACGGTGGCGCCCTCGACGATGGGCAGCAGATCGCGCTGCACCCCTTCCCTTGACACGTCCGGTCCGCCGGTGGCGCCGCTGCGGGAGGTGATCTTGTCGATCTCGTCCAGGAAGATGATCCCGGTCTGCTCGGTGCGGCGGATCGCACGCTCAGTGACCTTCTCCATGTCCACGAGCTGTTCGGCCTCCTCGCGCTTCAGCTGCGCAAAAGCCTCGGCCACCCGGACCTTTCGTTTTTTCTTCTTACGCGGGAAAAACTTGCTGAACGCATCCTGCAACGACGACTGCATCTCCTCCATACCGGTCGCGGAAAAGACCTCCACCATGGGGGCGCCCGACTGTTCCGGCATGGCCAGCTCAACGCTCCGATCGTTCAGCGCCCCTTCCCGCAGCATCTGGCGAAACCGCTCCCGGGTGGAAAGGGAGGGCTGCTCCTGCCCCGCGCCTGCTCCGTCCGGGATGCTTCCGTAAGGCAGATTGATGACATCCTTTGTCGGCGTGCCGCCGGCGGGCGGCAGCAGGAGGTCGAGGATTTTTTCCTCGGCCTGGCGTTCCGCCTTCTCCCGGACCAGTTCCTGTTCCTCCTTGCGCACCATGTTGATGGCCAGCACGGTCAGGTCGCGGATCATCGATTCCACGTCCCGGCCGACGTAACCGACCTCGGTGAATTTGGAAGCCTCGACCTTGAGAAAAGGCGAGTTGGCCAGGTTGGCCAGCCGGCGGGCGATCTCGGTCTTGCCCACGCCGGTGGGGCCGATCATGATGATGTTCTTCGGCGCGATTTCCTCCCGCAGGGGCGGTTCGACCTGCTGACGGCGCCAGCGGTTGCGCAGGGCGATGGCCACCGAACGCTTGGCCTCCTTCTGGCCGATGATGTAACGGTCCAGCTCGCACACTGTTTCACGGGGTATCTGGGAATTGACAGGGGTCATATCTTCTCGACAATGATGTTGTGGTTGGTATAGACGCAGATGTTCGCGGCGATCTCAAGAGACGCCCGGGCAATGGCCTCCGCGTCCAGCTCTGAATGGCGGACTAGGGCGCTGGCCGCGGCCTGGGCATAGGGACCGCCCGAGCCGATGGCCAAAATTCCGTCATCAGGCTCGATGACATCGCCGTTGCCGGAGAGGAGCAGAGAATGCTGCTCGTCCACCGCCACGAGCAGCGCCTCCAGGCGGCGCAGGATGCGATCGGTGCGCCAGTCCTTGGCCAGTTCCACCGCGGCACGCAACAGATTGCCGTTGTACTGTTCCAGCTTCTGCTCCAGCTTGTCATACAGGGTGAAGGCATCGGCGGTGGCCCCGGCAAAACCGGTGATCACCTTGCCGTGATAGAGACGCCGCACCTTGGCCGCCTTGTGTTTGACCACCGTATTGCCCATGGTAACCTGGCCGTCGCCGGCCACCACCACCGAACCCTGGTGACGGACCGCCAGGATCGTCGTTGCTCTTGTTTTCATATCTTTGCTGTCCTACTCCAGGAGTTATCTAAAACAATATAAACCGTGCCATGTCTTCGTTGCGAGGACAAGCACAGGGCAGGCACGACTCAGCGGTCCTGCTTTTTGGCCAGGGGATGCGCCTGATCATAGACCCGGGACAGGTGATCCAGGTTCAGGTGCGTGTATTTCTGGGTCGTCGCCAGACTGACGTGACCAAGCAGTTCCTGCACCGTGCGCAGATCCGCGCCCATCTCCAGGAGATGGGTGGCAAAGGAATGGCGCAGGGCATGAGGAGTGACCGTTGCGGTGATGCCTGCCCGCTCGCCATACATCTGAATCAGACGCTCCACGCTGCGGGCGGTCAGCCGTCCCCCCCGGCTGTTGACAAAGAGAGGGTCGCCCTCCACTGCGCGACCCCGTGCCAGTCGTGCCGAAAGCAGCTGCCGCCGCTCCGGGAAATAGCGATGCAGCGCCTCGGCCGCGGCCGTACCGAAGGGAACGAGCCTTTCCTTGTTTCCTTTGCCGGTTACCCTAACCATTCCTGAAGCAAAATCAAGATGATTCAGATCCCGGCTCACCAGCTCGGAAACCCGCATGCCCGTGGAATACATCAGCTCCAGCATGGCCGTGTCGCGGCGGGCAAAGGGATCATTTTGCCCCGGCTCTTCCAGCAGGGCAAAGACCTCGTCCACGGTGAGGAATACCGGGATGTTCCGGGCGGTCTTGGGGTTGGCGATCCCGGACAGAGGATCGACATCCAGCACCCCCAGCCTGCGGAGATGACGAAAAAAGGTCCGCAAGGCGGACAACTTGCGACCCACGGTGGCGCTGCTGTTCACGGTATAGAGCGAGGCCGCGTAGCCGCGGACCCGGTCCTGCGTCAACTCGTCTGCGGCACTCTGCGCCCGGAGATAGCAAAAAAACTCCTCCAGATCATGGCGGTAGCCCTGCACGGTATGCGGGGAGTAACCTTTTTCCACCTCCAGCCAGGAGGCAAAGGCGGCAATCTGTTCCTCAACCATGCCTGTCCGTTATCCTTTGATTACCGCCAGAGGGCGCAGTGAAACCACCACCTCCACCAGATCGATCTGGTTTTCCACTACCCGGTCCACGTCCTTATAGGCCCCAGCCGCCTCGTCCAGGTCGCTCCGCCCGCGGATGGAATGGAGGATCCCCTGCCGGTCGAGGCGCCCCGCCTCCTCCTCAAGGTTCAAGCGGCGCTGCGCCTCCTTGCGGCCCATCTTGCGGCCGGCGCCGTGCGAACAGGAGGTGAAACTCTCCGGATTGCCAAGTCCCCGGACAATGTAGCTTGGTGATCCCTGGGAACCCGGGATGATCCCCAGCTCCCCTTCCCGGGCGCTGGTCGCTCCCTTGCGGTGGACGATCACCTTGCGATGGAAATGGGTCTCCAGGGCCGCGTAGTTGTGGGCGATGTTGATGAACGAGGAAAAGGTGACCGGCGCGGCCGCTGCGATGAATACCTCCTGGATCCGCTCCATCATCAGCTGACGGTTGGCCAGGGCAAACTCGACGCAATACTCCATCTCCAGCTGATACCTGCGACCGGCCTCGGAGGAGAGGGGCAAAAAGGCCAACTGCCAGTTTTTGGGGACGGCGGAACCCCAACGGGCGTTGAGGTCCGTGGCCAGACGATTGTAGAAATTGGCCACCTGGTAGCCGAGATTGCGGCTGCCGGAATGGACCATGATCCAGATGAAGCCGTCGCTCCCTTTCTGGATCTCGATGAAATGGTTGCCGCCGCCCAGGGTCCCGATCTGGGTCAGGGCGTTCCGGTATTCCCGGGCCACCACCGGCAGATCCTTCAGGGAGTGGCCCGGCGGAAGATGGGGCATCAGGGCCTGGTCCTGGACGTGGTCGTGGTGTTTGAAGCCCAAGGGCACGACTCGACGGATCCCGGCCATGATCTGCTTGAGCTTGTCCGTACCCAGATCGGTGAGCGAGGTCCTGAGCGCGCACATCCCGCAGCCGATATCCACCCCCACCGCGTTGGGAACGATCACCTCCTCGGTGGCCATGACCCCGCCGATGGGCATGCCGTAGCCGAAATGGGCGTCCGGCATGATCGCCACGTGCTTGTAGACAAAGGGCAGGTTAGCCAGGTTCCTGGCCTGGCCCATGGCTCCCTCCTCGATATCATCGAGCCAGAGCTTGATGGGCACCTTTTCGGTGGTAACGGTCCGCTTCATGTCCGGCCTCCCGGAGCTGCCTGAATCAAGAATCGCATATTGCCATTGTACCAGATGCAGCCCCCACGCAACAACCCGGGATGAATTTCGGCCCGAATTTCAGGCTGGCGAGGAAACGCTTTTCTCCTCTATCCGGACAAGCACGCCCTCCCTCAGCGCTCCCGATAATCCCGCGAGGCAATGGCGTAGCGGCGCATGATTTTCTGCAACGCGGCCCTGGTCAACCCTGAAATGTCCGCGGCCCTGGAGACATTGCCCGCTGTTTCCCGCAGGAGTTGAGCCACATAGTCTCTGGTAAATTCGTCGACGACTCTCTCCTTGGCCTTCTTGTAGGAAGTCAGCATCGTGCGGAGCCCGGAATCCGACGGGTTCCTCATTCTGTCGAGGGCGGGGTTGCGCAGATAACGCATCGAAATAAGCTCATCAGGACAGAACAGGACCGCGCTGCGCACCACATTCTGCAGTTCCCTGATGTTTCCAGGCCATTCGCGATGGACAAGGTCTTCCAGGGCCTCCAAGGAAAAACGCTTTTCCGGCACCTCCAGTTCCGCACAGACCTTACGACAAAAATGGTCGGCAATCAAAGGGATATCTTCGCGGATCTCTCGCAGGGACGGGGTACGGAGCGAAAGGACGTTCAACCGGTAGAAGAGATCCTCCCGGAAGGACTGGTCCTGAATCTTTTTTTCCAGATCGCGGCTGGTGGAGGCGATAATCCGCACATCCATAATTCTGGTCTTGGTGCTGCCGACCGGCTTGATCTCCTGCTCCTGGAGAAAGCGCAGCAATTTGGTCTGCACCGACACCGGAATATCGCCGATTTCATCGAGACAGAGGGTGGAACCTTCCGCCTCGACGATCAGACCAGCCTGGTCATAATCCGCTCCGGTAAAAGCACCCTTGCGGTGGCCGAAGAGTTCGCTTTCCAGGAGGTGTTCGGGAATGGCCGGGCAGTTGACCATCACCAGGGGCCGATTCCGTCGCTTGCTGAGATTGTGGATGGCCCGGGCGGTCAGCTCCTTCCCGGTGCCGCTCTCGCCACGGATCAGCACGGTGTAGTCGGTACGCGCCGTCGTCCGGATGGCATGATAGAGCTGCTGCATCGGTTGCGACTGGCCGACAAAATCGGCAAAGGGCTCCTGCTCCCTGACCCTCCGGCGCAAATGGATATTTTCCCGGAGCAGCCGGTTATGCTCCAGCCCCTTCTCAATAGCACGGAACAGCGCAATCTTATCAAACGGCTTGGTGATGAAATCATGCGCCCCGCTCTTCATGGCCTCCACCGCGATCTCGATGGTGCCATAGCCGGTCATCATGATGATGGTCAAGGCCGGGTCGAGGCGGCGCATCCGCCTGAGCAGCTCAAGACCGCTCATTGCCGGCATCTGCACGTCGAGCAAGACCAGATCGAACGCCTCATCCTCAACCAGGGCAAGGGCTTTCGTCGGATCATCCTCGGTACGGATTTCCATCTCGGCAAATTGCCGGCCGAGCATTCGCTTCAGACCGTGGAGCAGGTCGATCTCGTCATCAATGAGAAGCAGTTGCGCCTGTTGCATCGACAAGGCCCTTAGAAAGGAGTATCCGAATCCCGCGGCACCGGCAGGGTGATGATAAATCGGCTGAATTCGCCGCGCCTGCTCTCGGCCCGGATGTCGCCGTCATGATCGCGGATGATGCCGTAACTGACCGAAAGGCCGAGACCGGTGCCGGTGCCCTGCGGCTTGGTGGTAAAAAAGGGATCAAATATCTTGGCCAGCACCTCAGCCTCGATCCCCTCGCCGTTGTCCTCGACCACCACCCGCACCTTCCCCTCAGGCGGGAGATGACTTGATTGGAGACGGATGACGCCGCTTTCGGCAATGGCCTGGGACGAGTTCATCAGGAGGTTGAGGAAGACCTGGCGCATCCGGTCGCGGTCGATCAACAGTTCCGGCAGATCCGGCGCCAGCTCCATGACGAAATCGATCCGCTTTTTCATAAACTGTCGCCGTACCATGGCCACCACATCTTCAATGACAGCATTGATGGAGTAAAGGCGCCGGTCGCTCTTCTGGCCGCGGGCAAAGTTCAGGAGATCGGTCACGATCCGCTGGCAGGACCGGGCATGTTTTTCAATGACCTCGATGTCCTCCCGTCGCTGCTCCGGCGCATCCCGTATCTCCTCCCTCAGGATATCGGCATAGCAGAGGATCACCCCAAGGGGGTTGTTGATCTCGTGGGCCACGCCGGCGGCGAGCTGGCCGAGGGCAATGAGCTTTTCGGTCTGCTGCATCCGCTGTTCCACCTGCTTCTGTTCGGTGATATCCCTTGCGTAACAGACTATGAAGCGGACCGTCTCTTCCTCCGAAAAGATCGGGTACATCCTGATCTCATACACCAGCCCCTCGGCGGTTTCGACGACATTTTCGGTCGGCTTACGGGAGGTAAAACGCAAATCATCCGATATGAGCAGAAATGGGCAGTTCTTGTGCCGGGGAAGAGCGCCGAGGGGGCGGTCCAGCACCTGCTCCAATTCCACCTTGTGCCGCTCCAGGAATGCGCGGTTCACCATCTTGATGCGATATTCATGGTCAAGCAGCACCACGGCGTCGGTGATTCCGTCAAAAACAGACTGCAGAAGCTCCTTGCTCTCCAACAGCCGGGCGATATTTTGCAGACTTTCAATGGTAATCCCGATCTGATGACCGATGGAGAAGAGCAGTTCGAGTTGCTGCGGATCCACGCCATCCACCGTGACCCCGAGAAAGGTCATCACCCCGAGAACCTGACCGTGGCAACAGAGCGGCACGTTGAGACTTTGCAGGAGAAGGGGCTCGCTGCCGGTCAAATCCCGTTGCCTGCCCCCGGCCTCGCTGATAAACCCCTCGAAGTCCATGCTCTCCTTCTCCAGCATGGTCAGACAGAGGGTGGGCTCGAAGGGGATTTCCGCTTCCAGCTCCCCACCGTTTCGCTGGCACTGCAGTCTGAGAACCCCGTGCTCGCGGTCCAGCAGATAGATCCCCGCCCCCTTGGCCGAAACCGCCCTGAGGGCTTCCAGCAGCACCCTGGGCAGAATTTCCGGCAGTTGCACCGACTGGGTGACCAGTTCGGTGATCGTGTTGAGGGTTTTCAGCTCCAGGCTCCGCTCGGCAATCTGTTCCCGGAGACGTTTTTTCGACTGCTCCAAGGCGCCGGTGCGCTCCGCGACCTTACGTTCGAGATTTTCCGCATAGTCTTCCAGTTTTCCGTGGGCCTCGCGCAGATGGCTGGCAACGCTCTGAACCGCTTCCGCCATCTCGTCAAACTCGTCCTTGGTCCGGGCCAGCTCGTAGAGCTGCACCCCTTTTTCATCGCGGAGGGTGCCTCGAAAAATTTCCAGCAGGGTTTTCAGGTTGTTGACGACGACATTATTGAAAAAATACCAGACAACTCCGTACAGCGAGAAAACTACAAAAAAGGCCGCGAAGATGACCGACCAAGCGACGTTCATAATTTTGCTGAGGCTGAAATCCACGGGAATACTGACGCTCTGCACCCCGCTGACCACATCCGTGCTCCGATGAAACCCCCGGGCCGCCCCATAGTTCTCCACAATCAACGATGGGGCGTCCTCCGGGACACCGTGGCAATTCAAACATGACCGGGAAAAGCGGATGGGACGGAAGCTCATGTAAAACCGTCCTTGATCCGTCTTCACGATTCCCTTCCATTCCCCAGCCTCCTTCCGGGTCGCGAAATAGTCGATCATCCGCTGTTCGAGTTCATTGGCCTCATAATCCGGATTCCGGGCATTGACCGCCACCCGCCGATATTCAAAGTCCGGCAGGTTCTTCCTGAAAAGGTCCATCACCACTCTGCTGACATACGAAGTGGACATGGCCTCCAGGACAAATATCTGCTCGTCCGCAAGAATGTCATACATCCGGGGCCGGAGAACCTCCCGGACATACTCCCGCACCGATTCCACGGCGGCCATCACCATCTCCGTCTGCTGGAAGGCCTTCTCCTCCAAGGCCTTTTTTTCGTAATAATAAATAAGCAGCGAGGTGATACCGGAGAAACAGAGAAAAATAACGGCAAGGCCCAGAAGAAATTTTGCCTGCAGGCTCAGCGACGCCTTTTTCCCGGCGCTCCCCTTCCCTGTGTCCTCTCCCATGTGCTTTTCTCCCTGACAGCGATAAAATTTCTCGCTGAATGCGGAGTTGACGGGTTCCATTCCCGAAAAGGGGATACTGCTCGCCGTATCCAACCCTCGGTTCCGGTTTCCCGAAACGCTCCTTCAGTGCCTCCACGCGGAAGCACCTCTCAACTCAGGGTACAGGTCCCCATCATGAAAAATCAAGTGAATTACGAGAAAAACGGAACGGGATGACATCGCCGATGCACAAAACTCCGATCATGCGACCATTCGACTTTGACTTCTCTCAGTGCTTCGAGGAGTGGAACGCCCCACCCCCGTGTCCCAATTCCATTGTTCTATGATGGGCATCGCAGTGCATACTTGCGTTGGCACCTGTCATCGCCAGTATGCACAAATCAAAACCCCTCAAGATCATATTATACTGATATTAATGGATATTTTTTAGGAAAAAGACTGGCATGCTTCTTGATACACCATGGTCGACGGGCAAGAGCATCCCCTGCGGGAACACCTGTTTTTCTCAAAAGAATAAAGTGGAGGAGACAAATCATGGCACAAGACACCGACATCGTCATCGATCGAGGAAAAAGCAGTTGGTCCGACCTGTGGACCAGGGAGGATTACCTGGCCATCTGGCTCGGTTTCGCGGTCATCGCGGTCTGCATCTTCGCCTATTTCAACTTTGGTCCCAAGGCGGAGTTCAGCCCGAAGATCGCCGAGGCGGATCAGATTCAGCAGGTTGAAGAAACAAAGGCCCCCTTCCATACCATTGCCTGGCATAAGGCCGCGGACGACAAAGCAAAACTGAAGGCCTCCGCTTCCCCCTTCGGCAAGTTCGTTTCGCACTGGACCAAGCACCCCGGCTCCTGGAAAGACAATCCGCTGGATGCATTCGTCAGAAGTGAAGCGCAGGCCAAGGCGATGAATGACAAGGCCATGCCCAAATATGAGGAAGCCAAGGCCAAGGCGGATGCGGCCCTTGCCTTGGCAAAGAAGGCGGAATCAACCGCGGCCGCGGCGGGCTTCGCGAATCAGGCCTTAAACGATGACGCCCAGGCCCGGATCTCCGACTGGCGGGCCGAGAAGAAAAAGGCCTCCGACGTCAGGAAAAAAACCGAGAACAAGCCCTATAACTACATCCCCACCCTCATCGGCCTGTGCCTCTTTTTTATCGTGATCTTCGGCCTGGGGACCTCTCTCATGGGCAAGAGCGCCGGTGCCTTTGCCATCGGTTTTCCCGTGGTCTTTCTCGTCGCCACCCTCGCCTATATGATGGGCAGCCAGGCCATCGCCAAGCAGTACGGCTTCGGCGCCGAGGCCTGGGGCATCCTCCTCGGCATGCTGATCGCCAACACCATCGGCACCCCGAAAAAAGTTCTTCCCGCCTGTCAGGTGGAATTCTTCATCAAGACCGGCCTGGTCCTGCTCGGGGCCGAGGTTCTGTTCAGCAAGATCATGGCCATCGGCATCCCGGGCATATTCGTGGCCTGGGTAGTCACCCCCATCGTCCTCGTCTGCACCTTCATCTTCGGCCAGAAGGTTCTGAAAATCCCGTCCAAGACCCTCAACATCGTCATCTCCGCCGACATGTCGGTGTGCGGCACCTCGGCTGCAATTGCCACGGCCGCGGCCTGCCGGGCCAAGAAAGAAGAGCTGACCCTTTCCATCGGCCTGTCGCTGGTCTTCACCGCGATCATGATGATTCTCATGCCCGCGGTCATCAAGGCCATGGGCCTGCCCCTGATTCTGGGCGGCGCCTGGATGGGCGGCACCATCGACTCCACCGGCGCGGTGGCGGCCGCCGGCGCCTTCCTGGGCGAAAAGGCCATGTACGTTGCCGCGACCATCAAGATGATCCAGAACGTGATGATCGGCGTCACCGCTTTCTGCGTGGCTGTTTACTGGTGCGCCAAGGTTGAATGCGAAGGCGGCCGGTCCGTAACGGTTGCGGAAATATGGCACCGTTTCCCCAAATTCGTACTGGGGTTCATGGCGGCCTCCATCCTCTTCTCTCTGCTCGACAGCACCCTGGGCAAGGGACTGAGCGAGGCCATGGTCGAGCAGGGGGTGGTGCGCGGCGGTACCCGTCTGCTGCGCGACTGGTTCTTCGCCCTGTCGTTCGCCGCCATCGGCCTGTCCACGAACTTCCGCGAACTGGCCAAATACTTCAAGGGCGGCAAGCCCCTCATTCTCTACGTTTGCGGGCAGACCTTCAACCTGATCCTGACCCTGGCCATGGCCTATATCATGTTCTACCTGGTGTTCCCCGAGATCACCGCCAAGATCTGATGGCCAGACACCGCACCGCCGGGGGGAGTTGTCCCCCCGGCCTTACCAGGGAGAGAATGATGATTGAGAAAAGCCTGCCACAGCGGCTCGGGATGTTTGCCGTAACCCTCGGAATCATGCTGTCCTTTGTCTTCGTTCTGCTTCCCCTCCTGACCAACTCGTGTTCGATCCTCCACAGGATGTCCGTCTATCTGGACAACAACGGCATTGATCCGACGCGGTACTATTATACGGACGTGGAGCAGGTCAAAGAGTCGGAGATCTATCTGCGCACCGTTCTTGCGGACGAGAAGTCATCTGCTTCGACCGGAAGATGAAGCTGAAAGACAGGGGAGGGTCAACTGTTTGACGAAAACAACGGGTATATTGATTTTCAAGTCAGCACACGGGTATCACGAGGGAGGGCGGCGCCGCGAACCAGCCACTTCAATCCATATCCCGGATCCGCCCCTCCATCTCCTGATAGGGAAACAGCCGTTCATACTCGACAAGGCCGGCCATGGCCCTGGACTGGATCCTGGTGCCGGTCTCTTCAAGGATCGCCACCGGATTGAGGCCGCCGATGACC
>QZJD01000036.1 GCA_003604995.1 Desulfobulbus sp.
ATGGGCTTTCAAGTCGATTACATGCATATTGGCAAATTTATTAACGAAGAATCAACCTGTTAATGCTCATAAAAAAGTCAACAACCGGACACTAGTGATGCCGGGATATTCTTTCCGGATGTCGCGTCCCGCCGGATTTTTCGGCTCCTTTCCTTGTGAATTCGCCAAAATCCTTTATAATAGAACAACTTGCCAAAAAGCGAATGAAAATGGTAAGCTTTCTGCCCCGAAGAGTTTTTATTATTATGCACCGGTCCGGGAGCGCCATGCTCTCTTAATGAATTGAAAAAGCCGACAGGGCAACAGATGAGCCTAACCACCGCAAACGTTTTTAACGGCTATCTGGAAGGGATAACCCTGGCTGACATTGTGCAGCTGGCCTGTCTGGAGCGATATGAACGGAAACTGGAGGTGCGGGGCGAGAATTTCCTGGGGGTCATTTATTTCTCAGGAGGGGAAATCGTTCACGCGGAAGCCGGCAGTCTCACCGGTTCCAAGGCGTTTCTCGAAATCATGAGCTGCCCCGGCGGCAGTTTCAGTTTTACCACGAGTTCCACCGAGACCCAGACCATCCACGATTCCTGGAACTTCTTGCTCATGGAAGCCATGCGCTTCATAGATGAGCGCAGTGATATCGTTTCCCTGGCCTCCGCCTTCACGTCCCTGAGCGTGCTCGTCGTTGATGATTCCCGCTTCTTCACCAAGGCGCTGGTCAAGCTGTTTGACGAGGAACTGGGGGCGAGGATCGCCGGCAAGGCCGACAATGCCGATGACGCCTTGAGGATTCTGGAACGGGAGAAACCGGACCTGGTGACCATGGATGTCAACATGTCCGTGCCTCTTAAGCACATCATGATCCGCACCCCGGTGCCCGTCGCCCTGATGAGCGATTTCAGCGAGACGAATTTCGCGACGATGATGGAGTACCTGTGTCTGGGGGCGGTTGATCTGGTGGAAAAGCCCAAGGATGAGGCGTCCTGGAATATCGTCGGCAAGCGGTTCAAGCGCCTGGGGCAAAATATCAAGGAATTCCGGATCAGAAACATCCGACGGGCCCGGACGCCGGCCGTGGCCGATTTCAAGATCCCGGTGGGAGGGCCGGCCCGAAAATTGTTCATCATCCTGGGCGGCGTGGGCAGCCTGATCGAACTGCAGAAAATCCTGGTTTCCATCCAGACCCTTAACGAGGCCGCGGGGCTGATCTTTCTCGATCTGTATCCAGGGGTGACCAATCACCTGGCTTCCTATTTCGAGAAACTGACGATAATCAACCCGATGAATCTCGAATCCGGGATGCCGCTGCGCAGTTCCCAGTGCGGCATCACCTACTGGCACGGCTCCTGGGAGATTACCGTGGACGACAACGGAGCGGCGGTGCCGATCATGCAGAACGACACCGGCCTGCTGGATGCGGATCTGCTTTTGAAATCAGCGGCCAGTGCCTTTGGCGACCGGCTGACCGTCATCATCCTCAGCGGTACTGACCTCCAGATGGCCGAGGGCCTGATGGAGGTGTCCTCCCGCCGGGGCAGAATCCTGCTCCAGGAACCGGATTCCTGCCTCTTTCCGGGACCGATCCTGCAACTGGAAGCCCTTCATCTGCACGAATCCTTCATCGAGGCGGAAAAGGTCACCGACCTGCTGGGGGATATTCTCAAGTAATAATCAAATTGTTGTTCCGGTGAACGCGGAGCAGGAGACAGGCTTGGGCAGGGATGGGGTGGCTGCGTGGTCACGATTCCGGACCCTGCGCCGCGGGGTGGCGACCGGATTCCCCGCCAAGGGCGGGCCGAATTGTAAAGGCGATGGGACCAAAAAAAAACGGCAAATCACTTGCCGATCAGCTTGGTGGCGCTCTTTACCTGATCGAGGGTTTCTTTCATCTGGGCCGCTTCCTTGACGCCGGGCAGGGAGTTCTTCAGGTCCGTTCCGGTTTCCTCCACTCCCTGAATGCCTTTCTTGAAGGAAGAGATGGCCTTTCCCAGGCCAGAGCCGATTTCCGGGAGCTTCTTGCCGCCAAAGAGCAGAAAGGCGATGCCAAGAATAACAATCAATTCAGGGGTTCCCAGTCCAAACATTGTTAACCTCACAAATTAATGGAAACACTGAGTATCCGCCACCGCGGTCGTACGATGATGCACGAGTTGCCGACCCCCGCTGCGAAGTCATGCGGGAACGTTACCTCCTGCGTAATCCTTCATTGAGGATGGATGAGCTTTGCAGGCGCCGCCTTCCAGGAACGGGCTGGACCCGGGGTTTTCAGCTTTCCTTTTTCTCTTCATCGATGGCCTTGGGCTTTTCTTCGCTCTTGGTTGCATCCTTGAAGTTGCGGATGCCCTTGCCGATGCCGCTGCCGATCTCCGGTAGTTTGCCCGCGCCGAAGATGATGACGATGATGACCAGAATGATGATCAATTCCGGCATGCCGAGTCCGAACATAGGGTCACCTTTGTGCTGAATTAATTCCTTCCCTGGAAATTAAAGAATAGCACCATGACGCCGCGGGTGTCAACCCTCATTGTGCCCTCAGCCCGCGGATCTCTCCGCCGATCCGGTTCATTTCCGCGAGGATGGCGGCCTCGTCCAGCGTGGTGAGCCGGCGCTGCCGCATGATCACCCGCCCGTCGATCACCGAATGAATGACATCTGCGCCCCGGGCCGCGTACACCAGGTGTGAGACCGGGTTGTACACCGGGGTCAGATGGGGCTGGTTCATATCCAGGACGATCAGGTCCGCTTTCTTGCCGACTTCCAAGCTGCCGATCTCATGGCCTGCACCGAGCACGGCGGCACCGCCGCTGGTCGCCGCCCGGACGGTGGTGGCGGCATCCATGGCCGTGGGATCCATACGGGCGACCTTATGGATCTTGGCCACCGTGTTCATTTCACCGAACATATCTACGTCGTTGTTGCTTGCGCTGCCGTCGGTACCGATGCCCACCGTGATCCCCGCCCGCAGCATTTTCACCACCGGGGCGGTGCCCGAGGCGAGTTTCATGTTCGATTCCTGGCAATGGGCCACTTTCACTCCGCGTCTGGCCAGCAGGGCGATCTCCTCGTCGCTGACCATGACGCAGTGGTCGGCCACCACCCGTTCGTTCAGCAGGCCGAGTTGCTCCAGGTGCATGACCGGGGAACAGCCGTAGCGCTCAAGGCAGGTGTTGACCTCCTCCTGGTTTTCAGCGAGATGAATCACATAGAGGGCGTTTTTTTCGGCGGCCATCCTGCCCAGGCGTTGCAGCAGATCCGGCGAGCAGGTGTACACTGCATGGGGATCCACGGTGATGCTGATCAGCGGGTGATCGGCATAGCGCTGGAACAGCCGTTCGGTGCAGGCAAAGCCGTTCTCCGGTTCGCCGTAGCTGGGCGAGGGAAAATCATAGAGGACCTCGCCGAGCCAGGCCCGCATTCCCGAGGTCGCCACGGCCCTGGCCACGTCCGCGGCAAAGAGGTACATGTCGCAGAAGGAGGTGGTGCCGGACTTGATCATCTCGCAGAGCGACAGGAGGGTGGAGTGGTAGATGATCTCCGGGGTCAGTCTGGCCTCCACCGGGAAGATGTATTCCTGCAACCACTGCATCAGGGGCAGGTCGTCGGCCAGGCCCCGGAAGCAGGCCATGGCCGCATGGGTGTGGACATTGATCAGGCCGGGCATGATCAGGCCGTGTTCTTCGAAAATGGTCTCTGCCCCGCGATAGCGGGAGAGGATGTCGCCGGCCGGCCCGACCGCGACGATCCGGTTGCCGTTGACGGCCACCGCGCCATTCTCGATCAGGGTCTGCGCCGGATCCATGGGGAGGACATATTTGCCGGTGAGAAGAAGGTCAACGGGTTGCAGACTCATGCTCGGCACCTCGTGATGAATTCGGCAATCAGTGAAAGCAGGAACGGCTCGGTTTCTCCGGCCCTGCGGACAATGTCCTCCAGGAGGATCGGCTGAAGGTTATCCGGGTCATTGACATTGGCCACCACCGCCAGGCCAAGTACCTCCATGCCGGCGTGCCGGGCAACCAGGATTTCAGGCAGCGATGACATGCCGACCGCATCAGCGCCGCATTTCCGCAGATAGCGGGTCTCCGCCGGAGTCTCCAGGCTGGGGCCGGGAATGCAGGCGTAGGTGCCGGTGACGATGTTGTGCAGTTGCAGGTGGTCGGCGGCAGCCAGCGCTTTCTCAACCAGGTGGGCGGCATAGGGCCGGGAAAGGTCGGGAAAGCGAGGGCCCCAGGCCTCGATGTTCGGGCCGCGCAGCGGGTTGTCGCCGAGCAGGTTCAGGTGATCGGTGAGGATCATGATGGTGCCCGGCGCGAACTCGGGGTTCAAGCCGCCGCTGGCATTGGTGATTATCGCGGTTCTTGCGCCGAGAAGGGCCAGGACCCGGATCGGCAGGGCTACTTCCCTTGCGCTGTAGCCCTCATAGCAGTGGACCCGGCCCTGGAGCACCGCGACCTTTTTCCCGGCCAGTTCGCCGCAGACCAAGTTGCCCTGATGGCTTTCCACTGTGGACAGCGGGAAGTGGGGGATGTCTCCGTACGGGATCACCTTTTGTCGGCCCAGCGCCGTTGCCAGGCCGCCGAGACCAGTGCCCAGCTCCACGACGATTTCCGGCGGCTCGGGCAACCGTGCGCGCAGAAAGGCGACGGCCTCTTCAACCTGTCGCCGGTGGGCTGCCATGTCGATCACGACCGGGCATGCTCCATCAGGTACGATTTGATCTGTTCCGCATCCGCATCCAGGATTACGCAGCGGCTGTCTTCCTCGCGCAGGTCAGCCAGGGCCGGGGGCAGTTCCGGCGATTTGCCGATGGCTCTGGCGACCGCCTCGCCGAATTTCGCCGGATGGGCGGTGGCCAGGCAGACCATGGGCCGTTTCGCGTCACGGAATTGCCTGCCGGCACAGACACCCACCGCGGTATGAGGATCGAGAAGGTACTGATGCCCGGTGTAGAATTCCCGGATAGTGACCAGGGTTTCTTCCTCGCTCACCGCCCGGGAGGCAAAATCAGCGGTTACCCGGTCGGCCAGCGACGAAAGATCGAGGGTGCCGGTGGCGGTGAACTGTTCCATATCGCGGACCACCTGCGTGCTGTCCTCGTCCCGAAGGTAATAGAGGTAGCGCTCGAAGTTGCTGGCCACCTGGATATCCATGGACGGACTGATCGTCGCGCTCACCGGCCCCTTACTGTAGTCGCCCCGGCTGACGAAACGGGCCAGGATGTCGTTGGTGTTGGTGGCCAGAATGAGGCGGTTGAGCAAGCCCTCGGGCAGAAGCCGCTTGGCCACATAGCCGGCAAAAATGTCGCCGAAATTGCCGGTGGGCACTGAAAAATCCACGGACTGGTGGCCCCGGCCATGCAGCTTGAGCCAGGCGTATACATAGTAGACCACCTGGGCCAGGACCCTGGCCCAATTGATGGAGTTGATGGCCCCCAGGTGATAGTTTTCCTTGAACGCCAGGTCGTTGAAGATGGCCTTGACGATGGCCTGGCCGTCGTCAAAGGTGCCGCGGATGGCGATATTGAAAACGTTGTCGTCGGTGACCGTGGTCATCTGCAGTTTCTGGATGGGGCTGACCCGGCCGTCGGGATGGAGGATAAAAATATTGATCCGCGCCTTGCCGCGCACCCCGTGAATTGCCGCGCTGCCGGTATCGCCGGAGGTGGCGCCCAGGATGTTCATGGTCCTGTCCTGCTTCTCCAGCAGCAACTCAAAGAGGTTGCCGAGCAGCTGCAGGGCCACGTCCTTGAAGGCAAAGGTCGGTCCGTGGAACAGCTCCAGGATGTACAGTCCGTCCCGGTGCGTGATGGGCGTGACCTGCGGATGCTTGAAGGAAGCATAGGAGCGTTCGATGAGGTCTTCCAGGACATGGCCCGGCAGGTCGTCGGCAAAGAGGCGGATGATCTCGAAGGCCAGGCGTTGATAGGAAAGGTTTTTCCAGCCGCTCACCGTGGTCATGTCCACGCGGGGCAGGGTCTCGGGCAGGAGCAGGCCGCCGTCCGTGGCCAGACCCATCATCACCGCCTCGCTGAAGGTAATCGGTGCAATTTTGCCGCGGGTGCTGATATAGTTCATAGGGTACTCTGGGTTAAGGTAAGTCCGGGAGACAAATGTAATTTTTCCGCCAGCGAGAGGGGGCTGAATTTTATTCGCGATTCTTTTGGGCGAAAATCATTCTGTCCCCGGTTTTGCTTTGGGGCACAAACTGTTCAGGAGCCTGAACTTACAACAGAATCCAGGGAAATGGAAGTTGGAATATTGTTCCTGCCTGTCAGCACTCAAGCAGGTTGTTTCCTTCCATTTCCTGCGGCACCGGGATGCCGAGCAGGGTTAGGATGGTGGGGGCGATGTCCTTCAGTGCGCCGCCCGATTGCAGTGTACAGTTCCGATGTTCATTGTCCAGCAGGATCAGGGGGACCGGGTTCAGAGAGTGGGCGGTGTAGGGCTCTTTGGTAACCGGGTCCTGCATGATTTCCGCGTTGCCGTGGTCGGCGGTGATGAGCATGGCGCCGCCGGTCGCGAGGATGGCCTCGGCGATCCGGCCCAGGCAACGGTCCACCGCCTCGCAGGCGGCCACCGCGGCGGGCAGGATGCCGGTGTGGCCGACCATGTCGCAGTTGGCGAAGTTGAGGACGATCAGGTCATAGGGTGCCTCTTGTGCCTCGGCTTCCTCCATGGCGGCGAGCAGTTGATCGGTTACCTCGTTGGCGCTCATTTCCGGCTTCTGGTCATAGGTAGCCACATCCCGGGGCGAGTCGATCAGGAGGCGGGACTCGCCTGGAAAGGGGTTTTCCCGGCCGCCGTTGAAGAAATAGGTGACATGGGCGTATTTTTCGGTCTCGGCGATGCGCAGCTGGCGCAGACCCTGCCGGCTGATCACTTCGCCCAGGATATTCGCCATGCTCATCGGTGGAAAGGCGACGGGCAGGCCGAAATCCGGGTCATACTCGGTAAAGGTCACCAGCTCAAGGTTCTTTGGCCGGTTCGCTACGGGAAAGCCGGTAAACTCCTCTTCGGTGAAGGAGCGGCACAGTTCACGGGCACGGTCGGCACGGAAGTTGAAGAAGATTATCCCGTCCCCGTCTACAATTCGGCCAAGGGGCCGGCCGTTGTCCCGGAGAACAACCGGCTTGATGAACTCATCGGTTTCGCCACGGTCGTAGGCTTCCTCAACCGCTCGCACCGGATCGACGGCGTTGATCCCCTCGCCGGCCACCATGGCCTGCCAGGCCCGTTCCACTCTGTCCCAGCGGGTATCGCGGTCCATGGCCCAGTAGCGGCCGCTGATCGTGGCGATCTTCCCGCAGGCGAGGCGCTCCATGGTCGCGACCAGTCGGCGGAGATAGCCGGCACCGCTTTTGGGTGGCGTGTCCCGGCCGTCCATGAAGCAATGGACATAGACCTGTTCAATCCCCTTGCGGGCGGCCATGGCCAGCAGGTCTTCCAGGTGGTCAATGTGCGAGTGGACCCCGCCGTCCGACACCAAGCCCATTAGATGCAGGCTGCTCCCGGCCGCCTTGGCCCGGTCCATGACCGACGAGAGAGCCGGATTGGCAGAGAACTCACCGGTGGTGATGGCCCGGTTGATCCGGGTATAGTCCTGGTAAACGATGCGGCCGGCGCCGATGTTGAGGTGCCCGACCTCGGAGTTGCCCATCTGGCCTTCGGGCAGGCCCACCATGCCGTTGTGAGCGATCAGGGTGGTGAAGGGGCACTGCGCCATCCAGCGGTCCATGTTCGGGGTGTGGGCAACGCTGATCGCGTTGGTCGGCCCGGGGGCGCCGATCCCCCAGCCGTCCAGTATAGCCAGGAGCAACGTCTTCATTGCTTGACGCTCCGTTTGCCGGATTTCTCCGGGGCAGCGGGAGGAACGGCTGCTTCCGCCTCAAAAAAGTGGCGGGGCGCGTCGTGCCACAGTCCCTCCAGGTTATAGAAGGACCGGGTTTCTTTGTAGAAGATGTGGACCACCACGTCGCTGTAATCCAGCAGGACCCACTGCCCCTCCTTCAGTCCCTCGCAGTTTCTGCTGGAGATCCGTTTGGCGCTCAGTCCATCGCTGATCGCGTCGGCCAGACCCTGCACATGCCGGGTGGAACGGCCGCTCATGATCACGAAATAATCGGTGAACGAGGCCAGGCCGCGCACATCGAGAATGACCAGATCCTCAGCCTTGGTGTCCGAAGCGATGCGGACGCACTCCCGGGCCAGTTCCTGGCCGCTCTTTTCCTGGTGCTCTTTTTTCAGTTTGCTCATTTTTTTGTTGTGTCAGCGGCGCTGGGCGCTGTTTTGTTTCGACTCTTCCGCGGCTTGCGGGGCGGAAAGTCAAAAGAGAGTTTTCCCTTGCCGTCCAGAAGCAGGTATGCGTCAAAGGGTTTTTTCTTTTTGGAAATAAAGCCGCTGATCAGCTCGGTTTTACCGTTTTCCAGCAACTGGCTGATATGATCCGGGTCGATCCGCTTGCCGAGAATTACCTTGCTGATCCGCAACCCCTTGTCCTTGTCGCCGTTGAGCGCCGATTCGGACATGAACGCCGCCGGGGTCTCGAAGACCGGGCTTTGGTCAATGGGCGACAGCCCCAGTGGCCTGGACTGCCTGATTCCCTCCTGATCCAGGTTGTCGGTCGACTCGGGAAAAATGAATTCCACCTTATCGTTCTTCAGGGTCAGGGAGGCGGTGAAAGGCTTGCCGCCCTTGGAGCGGAAATCGGCAAAGGGGCCGATGGTCTTGCCTTCTAACAGGGCAACGATCTCTTCAGGGCGCATGACCCGTCCGCCCATAACCTTGCGCAGTTTGATCCGCTCATCCTCCGAGAGATACGTTGAGGCGGTTTCAAAAAAGCGCATGCCGCGCACCGGCGAAAAGGGGGCTTCGGGACGGGCCAGTCCGCCGGTGCCGTATTCCTTGATCCTGTCCACGATGTTTTTCGTGGTCTCCCGGATCTGCGCCATGAACTGTTCACGGGTCATTCCGCCCTTGAGGATCTGGTTCAGTTTGAACTCCCATTCCCCGGTCAACTCCGGCGAGGCCAGCACATCGATGTGCATGGCGTCCAGTTGGGCAAGGAGCTCAAAGGCCTTGCCCGTGGGGGCCAGATCGCGATTTTCGCGAACCAGATATTTTTCATTGATCAGTTTTTCGATGATCGCCGCGCGGGTGGCCGGGGTGCCCAGGCCGCGTTCCTTCATCGCCTCGGCCAGTTCTTCGTCCTCCACCAGCTTGCCGGAATGCTCCATCGCCGTGAGCAGGGTGGCCTCGGTGTAGCGCGGCGGGGGTTTGGTCTGTTCTTCTTCCTGACGTACTTCTTCGCAGAGTACCTGCTTGCCGGCGGGCAGGGCCTGCAGTTCGTCGGCTTCGCTGGTGGCACTTGATCCGTATACGGCCTTCCAGCCAGGGACCACCAGGATCTTGCCTTCGGTGAGGAAGGTATCCGCGTCCACTACGCTGAGGCGCCGGGTGTTGAGGAATTCGGCCGGCGGGAAGAAGACGGCCAGAAAGCGCTGGACGATCATCTGGTAGATCCTCAGCTCCGGGTCGGTGAGTTTTTTCGGCAGACCGCTGGTGGGGATGATCGCAAAGTGGTCGCTGACCTTGGCGTCATTGAAAATCTTTGGATTCTTGCGAAGATAGTTTGAGGTCAGGGCCTGGGTGGCAAAGGTGCCGAACTGCCACTTCTGCTGAGCGGTAAAGACCTGCTTCACCGTGGGCAGGTAGTCGCCGGGCAGGTGCCGGCTGTCAGTACGCGGATAGGTGATCAGCTTGTGCCGCTCATAGAGGGCCTGGGCAATGGCCAGGGTATTCTTGGCTGAAAAACCGAAGCGGTTGTTGGCCTCGCGCTGCAACGACGTCAGGTCATAGAGCAGGGGGCAGCCCTGGGAGGATTTCTTGCTGGTTTCAGTAACCTTTGCCTCTTTGCCGGGACAGCGGGCAGCGATCGCCTCGGCCAGCTTGCGGTCCCAGATACGCTCCTGGCGATGATCCGGCTGCTTCTCATCCTTTTTGAAGGCAGGGTCGATCCAAATCCCCTCGTACTCTAGGGCGTTGCAGACGAACCTGGCGTGCAGTTCCCAGTAGGTCCGGGAGGTGAAAGCGCGCCGTTCATGCTCGCGCTGGACGATCAGCGAAAGCGTCGGGGTCTGCACCCGGCCGCACGGGGTTTTGCGAAAGCCGCCGAACCGTGAATTATGACCGGTGAGGGCGCGGGTTGCATTGATGCCGATCAGCCAGTCCGATTCGGAACGGCACAGGGCGGTATCCTCCAGGGGGTGCATTTCCTGGTCGTCGCGCAGGTGGGCCAGACCGTCGCGGATGGCGTCCCGGGTCATGGACTGGAGCCACAGCCGTTTGATTTTTTTTCCCTCCACCGATCGGTTGGACGCCTGGCGAAGAATATATTTGAAAATCAGCTCGCCCTCGCGCCCGGCGTCGCAGGCGTTGACGATGGTGTCCACGTCCCGGCTGCGGATCATCCTGGCCAGGGCATTGTACTGGGAACTGGTCTTCGGCAGTACCGCCAGGGGGAACTCCATGGGGAGAATAGGCAGATTGTCCAGACTCCATTTCTGGTAGCGCGGGTCGATTTCCTCGGGATAGGCTATGGAGACCAGGTGGCCGATGGCAAAGGAGACCAGATAGTCTTCACTCTCGTAATGGGTCTTACTCTTGGTGAACTTGCCCGGCAGCACTTTGACGATGTCAGCGGCAACACTCGGCTTCTCTGCTATGATCAGGGTTTTTCCCATGGGATTGCGGCCACCTTAAAATATGAAACAACTTTGTATAAGAGCCTCTTGCAAAATGACCGATCTGCTCCGATCGGCTAAAAAAATCCTGGGCGGCGTCTTCCTTGTGAAATCGTCCTCAACGGAGCGCTGCTCCGCTTCCGGGCGATTTCACAACTCATTCTTGCCCAGAATATTTTTCTCTCGATTTCGCGACGACGTTCATTTTGAAAGAGGCTCATAAAGTAAAAACACCGGGCATCCGCCACGGAGACTAAATGCTTTGCCGGGCCTGGCGGCGACGGAATCGACGCCATGGCGAGTGCTAATATATGGCTGTCGTGTCGTAAGAACAATACGTTCCCCAGGCGATTACCTGCGTGGGTAGTCCTGTTACCATGGATGGTCGGCATCATCAATGATAATTTTTGCCGGTACGATGGCCGGGTGTGCCCTTGCCGCCGGAGGGACTCAGCGCTGGCTCTGCAGACGGGCAAGGTCCTCCCTGCCGGCGATGCATACATCCAGATCCTTGAGGATGCCGTTGTCAATACTGTAAATCCAGCCGTGCACCGTCAGTTTCTGGCCGCCCTTCCAGGCCGTTTGCACCACGGTGGTATTGGCGAGGTTGATGACCTGTTCGATGACATTGAGCTCGCACATCAGGTCCCGCCTTTCCTGTTCGCTCGCCAGGGAATCAATGCGGGCGCGATGGTAGCGGTAGACGTCCTTGACATTCTGCAGCCAGTTGTCGATCAGTCCGTGCTCGTCGTCTTCCAGCGCGGTGACGATGCCGCCGCAGCCGTAGTGACCACAGACGATGATGTGCTTGACCCGCAACACCTCCACGGCATACTGGATCACCGACAGACAGTTCAGGTCGGTATGAACGACCAGGTTGGCGATATTGCGGTGGACGAAGATCTCGCCGGGCAGCATGTCAACAATCTCGTTGGCGGGCACGCGGCTGTCCGAGCAGCCGATCCACAAATATTCCGGCTTCTGCTGGCGGGAGAGTTTGAGAAAGAAGTCAGGATGGGTTGCTTTGACCTTGTCCGCCCATTTCCGGTTTCTCTCAAAGAGATTTTTCAGTTCACGCATGGTGTGGATATTTCATCAGGGGTAGAGTTGCGGATTCGCCGGCAGGATTGACGGCCGGCGCAATCCTTACGGCCCGGGATAGACCCCGGGTCTTCACCGGGGTGGTATATTCAGTACAACGTGCAAAGAATATCATTTTGTCGATGGTCGTCAAGGAAATCCGTGAATATCTCGAGAACATGGGGAGTTGCGGAGTAGACCGGGCGAATACTCTTTCGGCGAGAAGCCGGAGGGTTGTAGCAGGAAAAAGAGGCGTTGCCGTGGGAGTGAAAGACGCCCTCGTCACATGCCTCCTTTCGCAAGATGCTGATTTCCATTGAAGCCCTGATTGATTTTTTTTAAGAATCAGGATGAAGTGAAACACGGGTTGTTTCTCGGGCATTTCGCTCATTCCTCTATCTGTCGGACTAAACATATGAACCCCACGGATTTCCATTTCTGGCTGAAAATCCTGACCACGATCTTCTGCGGGGGGGTGATCGGCCTGGAGCGTCAACTCAGAGGCAAACCGGCCGGAATCCGCACCAGCATTCTCATCTGCATGGGAACCTGCACCTATGTCAGCATCGGCGCCGACATTATCGGTACCGTGGACCCGACGCGGGTTCTGGCCCAGGTGGTTACGGGCGTCGGTTTCATCGGAGCGGGGGTTATCATGTCCAAGCCGGGACAGGAAAGCGTCGTGGTCGGGGTCACCTCAGCGGCGATTATCTGGATGCTCGCCGCCGTCGGAGCCACCATCGGCCTTGGCAGACTTGATACGGCTATTTCCCTGACTTTGGTCGCGGTGGGGGTTTTGCTCGGCGTGGAACTCCTCGAGTCTTCCTTCCTGAAACTGCGCCGCGGCGTTCACGCCAAATACAGGCAGGTTGATGATGATTCTCAGGAAAATAGGAAGGGACCCCTTTCCTCATGAACCGCCTGTCATCTGCTGAAGCAGGGCGAAACAGCCTTTCGGTGACGGGGGCGGAATCGAAATCGGGGTCAAAAAAAACTGAGGATCAGTGAAAAAAAATGGGCAAAACACGATTCCTGCTGGCTGGAAGTTTTCTCGACGGCAGCGGCGCCGCTGTCCGCAAGGGTGTTTATTTGGCGGTGGAAGATGAAGTGATTACCGCCATAGGCTCCGCCGGCGACCTGCCCGGGGCGGGAGGAGAAGGTGTAGCTGATTTTTCGCATTGTGTCATTTTGCCGGCCCTGGTGGATTGCAGTGTCTCGCTGTCGCGGTGTCCCTCCCTGGATGCCCGGGTACGGTTGGCCGCGGAAGAGGGCAGTCCAGCCGAAAAGGCGGCGATGGTGGCGCGCCATGTCAGCTACTGTCATGCGCACGGCGTGCTGGGTGTTGCGGACGACGATGATGCAGCCGGCCTGGTGGCGCGGTGTCAAGGCGGGACGGCCCTGGAGGAGATGATCGAGATCCGTTCCTCCGCCCATCTTTCCCGGGGCAGGGGGGATGATGCCGTCGACCGGCCGGCCGGAGATTTCCTCAAGTTACCATATACCGGCAATATCGAAGACGAGGATCCCCCCCAACCCCGGCTGGGCCATGGAACGCTCTGCGACCTTCTGCGGCGCAAGGGCGACAGAAAAGCGGTGGTGGTGGCCAACGGCCCCGAACAGGTCGCGGAAGCGCTTGCGGCGGGATGCGATGCCATTGAACAGGGATACGGCATGGGGGAGGCTAATCTCAGGAGGATGGCGGAAATGGGTCTGCTGTGGATTCCCAGCGTGCTGCGTGCCAAAAACGCTTTGGATGGGGCCGGCTCCGGCGGTGATGTCGCCTGCCGCTTCTCGCAGCGCTATATTGCACCGGGAAAGCCGATTCCCGGCGCAGAGGCGTATTGGGAGAAGATTCTCGCCGGCCAGCTTGCCCAACTGCGTCTGGCCAGGCAGTTGGGGCTGAGAACAGCGGTGGGAACCGGTGCCGGCAGTGCCGGCATTCTGCATGGGGAGTCCATGGTCGAAGAGATGAAACTGTTCGGCAGGGCAGGCTATTCACTGACTGAAACCATCCGCTGCGCGTCGGAAAACGGCGCCGGCTTTTTCGGCATGGAGGGATTGGGAGCGCTTGCCGTAGGGAAGAGGGCAACCTTTCTGATTGCCAGGGGCACGGTGCGGCAGCTGCCGAGAAAACTCTCCTATCTGGAGGGGATCCATGTGGCCGGGAGGCCCAGCCGCTTTTATCGAAAGAATCCCGTCAAAACTGCCTGACCGGAAGGGTTTGCAAGGTTGTCAGGGTTGGCGTCAATCAGGCTGAAAATTATCCAACACCTCAAAATCTTTTCTCTTTTGCATCCATTTCCTTTTTACATTTGTCCTGAAATGTGGAATAAATTCTGTAATTGGATATCACAACGGTCCGGAATTTTTCGGATAGCCCTGTCATTTTCCGAAGGACAGCCGGATGTCCGGAGTGCGCTGTTGCCGGCCTCACGGGCTCGGGCCAGGTGGAACAGTGCTTGCTTTTTTTCTTGAGGCTTTTGATGAGCGATAAGGACGACAGTTTCAAGCTGGATCAATCGGCCCAGGCCCTTTACAACCAGCTGGGAGGAATAGATGATACCCTCCGGGTCGATGAGTCCGATATTTCACAATCATCGCTCATTGATCTCCTGAACCAGCAGACCAAGCTCCTTGATCATTATCGGATATTGCTGGCCGAAGCCACCTGCCTGTTTGCCGGAATCCTCAGCAGCGGGTCCGCGCCGATTTCGCTCCAGATGCTTGATCAAAAGATCAAGGATTTTCTGTCAGCGTTGCGAAAGATTGCGGAATTCCCCGAGTTCAACCGCAAGATATATTGCCGGCTGCGCGGACAGCAATATACCTCCGACCAGTCGGGCTCGGAGACCTATGACTATGAGCTGTCGTTTAATAACATTCTTCTCGACTGCCAGATGGCCAAGATCATTGAAGGGAGGGAAAAAACGCAGGGCAAAGATCTTTATGCAAGGCTGATGGCAGCTTTTCAGTCGTTAAGTGCGCTGAATATATTCAACTTTGCCATCGATACCGGCAGCGGTGGAGAAGACGATTATCGCAGGATAGACACGACGCTCCGGCTGCTGGTCAAGTTTTATCAGAGCCCTGACCGGGAAGGGTTCATTGTCCGGGATGAGTATGGCCAGTCCAGCATCAATTTAACTTTGTTGGCGGCATTGAACAAAGTTAAACCCCTCGCCCTCCAGAATCTGGTTGACAAGGTCAAGCCCTTGATCCTCGGGCCGGCCCCTGATAAGGGCCTTGCCCTTTTCGCAACGGTTTATGATGCGATTTTTGCGTCCATGAACCGGCGCAAGGATCTCAAAAAAATACCGATCGAAGTCAATAAAGCGCAACTGCTGACCGACAACCTGCTCACAGACCCCGGGCGGGCGGCGGTGGTCGTCCAGATCTCGCGCCTGGTCCTGGCCAAATACGGAAGCAGCCCCCGCATGGCCTCGGAGGTCATCAACAGTATCAACAGTGCCGGCTATATCAATATCCGCCCGGATCTGATGGGCAGCCGCCTGACCAGGGCCTCGGATTTTCTGGAGCTTGCCGAACAGACCGAGAACCGGGAAGATTTGCAGAGCGAGGCGCTGCGCAATATAGAGGAAGGGCTGGATCACCTGCCCGATGAAATGTACGACAACATGACCGTCAAGGGTTCAGAGGCCAGCACCTTATCCATTGACGGCCAGGAAACAACATTTCTCCTGCACGAGAAGATTCTGGATTTTCTCAGTTTTTTCATCCGGAGGTCTTCGATCAAAAAAAAGGTCCAGGATATTGCCAATAAAAACGTATGGTTCGATGATGATGACTATGAGGTTATCGCCAAGAATTTCAAGATTTCCAAGGAGGATGCGGTCAATCTGATCAGCCTGCTCCGCGACTGTTTCGACTTCAACGGCAATTTTCGCCGGAGCTTTTTTGAAAGGAATATTCCCGGGTTTGTCAGGTGCGGCAGCAAGGTTTTTGAGTTTCTCTGGCATTACCTGAAAGAACTCCCGCTGCGCAATGATCGGGTCGCTTTTCTCAATGCCCTGCAATCGCTGGTTTCTCAATTCGAGCAGCCGAAGCTGGCGCTCAATATACTTCTTTCTGATATCTTTGACCGGTCATCAAGAAGTGTCAAGTATTCAGATCGCAATGCCTTTATTTTGGCGACAGCGTTGCTGTGTCCCAGTAAATCGCTGGGAAGAAGTCACATAGAGCTTACGCCCGAGGATGTCCTGCAGTCCAAGGAGGACCTGAATCCGGACACCATCGATTCGGTGCAGAAGTTTTTTGATCAGCACCATGAGAAGATTGTCCTGAAATTCACGCTGATTACGGAACTGTTGCTGAAATCGTCAGCCAAGGAGCATTTTGCGGAGAAAGAAATGCAGCCCCGCTTTCTCCTCTATCTGATCAGGGAGATGGTGATCTTTTTTTCCCTGATCGGCGGAAAATCAGCTCATCCCATCATTCGGGGCGTTGTTCTGGAGTTCGGCGATCCTGCCTCGGCATATTACCGGGATATGAAAAACAAGGAGAATCTGCGGCATTCGCTGCAGCTTCTGCAAATTGCCGCCCGCAGTTTGCGAAGGTTCGGCGATCCGCAGGATATGAACCTTCTCTGGGAGATCGTCAGCAACGAGGATGCCTTTGTCAAGCTCTACGACGAGCCTGATCCGCTCAATCATGTCCAGCGGGTCATGGAGAAAATCAAAAAAGACGATTGAGTGCCGGACGACCGGAAAATTTTTTATCGTCCCAGCAGTTCGTACACCTTCATTTCAGCTATTGTTTTATCAATCTCCCTGACCTCCAGCGGACTCTGAACGGCTCGAATCGTGCTTTCGGAAACCAGGACGACGTTGGGCATGGGCTTGGTCAGATCCTGTAACCGGAAGACGTTGTTGACCGAATCGCCAATGACCGTATAGTCCATTTTCATTTCAAAGCCGATATTTCCGACCACCACCTCGCCGGTAAAGATGCTGACCCCGATATTCACCGGTTCGTCGAGAATAGCCTTCAGGTAATCCTCGTTCAGCGATTCGATGGCATACTGCATCTCAAGCGCCGCCGAGACGGCATTCTCGGCGTCCATCGCCGTGGAGACCGGCGCGCCGAACAAGGCCAGAAAACCGTCGCCGAGGTACTTGTCGACGATGCCGTGATGTTTGAAGACGATGCCGCCCATGATTGAAAAAAACTGATTCAACAGGGCGACGCTCTTGATCGGGCCGATCTTCCTGGTGAGCTTCGAAAAGTTGCGAATATCGAGATTGAGCAGGGTGATGGTCTTGAACTCGTCAACGATCTTCCGGTTGAGCGCGGTTCCGTGGATGATTTTGTCGATCACCTCTTTGGGCACGAATTTCTGGAAGACGCCCCGGATGCCTCTTTCCTGCTCGGCCATCAGGACGGTTTCCTTGTAAAGACGGGCGTTTTCCATGGCGATGCTGACCGAGGTGGCGATGGATTGCAGCAAATCCTTGTCCCCTTCGGTGAAATTGCCGTCCAGTTTGTTGAGGACCTCGATTACTCCGATCACCTTGCCTTGCGAGATCATCGGCACGCAAAGGACGGAACGGGTTGTGAATCCGGTTGCGCCGTCGATTTCCGGATGAAAATGGCTTGAGGTCGGGGCGTCATTTTCGATGATCGGCTTGCCGAGGGCGGCAACCGCGCCGGAAATTCCCTGGCCCATTTTCAGGCGGAATTTTCTCAGCTGGGCGACATCGATTTCAAAGGCAACGGCGAATTCCAGGTGATCGCCTCTGACCAGCGACAGGGAGCCCGCCTCGACGTTCATCAAGGTCCGGATCATGTCCATGGTGTATTTGAGAACCTTGTTTATGTCAAAGGTTGAACTGGCAAGGGCGCTGCCGATCTGTTTGATCGCTTCCAGCTCTTTGTTCCTCTTGAAGACCGAGGATGCCAGCCGCCCCTTATCGATGGTAAACGAGACGATGTTGGCAATGGGTTCGCTGAGATCGAGGTTATCATGGAAGGGTTTGCTGTCCTTGGCATAGAAGATAATGCTGCCGTTGGTATTGCCGCGCATGGTCAGGGGGACGATGAGGCATGATTTCAGGCCGTGATTGATAAACAGCTTTTTGTCCATGCCGGGCGCCTCGGGATCGATGACATCGATTATCCGGCAGGAACCCTGGTTCATGGATTTTTCGATCATGCCGCCCTTGATGGTGAACTGGTCGCCAATGGATATGTCTGAAATTTTATTCGAAATGATGTCGATAACCGAAAGATAATCGATGGCGGCATTATCCCGGATCATGATCAGGGCAAACTCGAAGGGCAGGATGTTCTGGACCTCGGCAAAGACGGTGTGGAGCAGTTCGCTGCCCTTGAGGCTGGAATTGAGGATGGTGAAGATTCTTTTGAAGGTCGCCATGTGCCGCGCTTCCTGCTCGGTTTCGCGCATCAGGCGGATATTTTCGAAGGTAAAGGCGGCATTGCTGAGCAGGGGAGCCAGAGCTTCGGCATCCGTATCGGAAAAAATCTTGCGGTCATCCTTGCAGGATATCGTCAGGACCCCGATAACATCCTTGATGGTCTTAATCGGCATGACGATAAAGGATTTGGTTCCGTAATGGACCCGGTTGGTCCGGCCAAAGCGTCTTTCTTTCTCAATGTTTTCAATAATCAATGGGGTCTTGTTGATGACCGCGTATTTGGCGATGGAGGTTTCAAAGTCTATCTTGTCGTCTATTCGGATATGTTCGCCGAGGCCGATGCTGGCCTTCACCGTGAATTTTTTGGGCACCGAACCGTCGAGGATCATGATCGAGCCGATGTCGGCGTCTGTCAAGATCAGGGCGCGCTCAAGGGTGACATGCAGGATTTCCCCCGGGTCGCGGGTTGCATAACAAAGGTCGGATAATTCTTTGAGAATCGCAATCTCTGAAGATTTTTTGGCAAGTTGCAGGGAGTTGAGGCGGAATCTTCCTTCAAATGCATTGAACGATTGGATTATCTGTTGTAATTCGTTCTGGTTTTCATCGACTATTCCGGCAGACAGATCTTTCTCAACTTTAACTTTGATATTCTGTGAAATATTTATAATGTGATCGAAGAGTTTCCTGAGCAGCGTGTACCCGACAAATATATACACAAGGCCGATGAGAATGAATATTTTTATATAATCTTCATGCAGCAGGTCGTATTTATACCCTAAGTACAAGAACCCCGTGCAGGGGAAAAAGAGCATAAGGAAAAATATTATATTTAATTTATAGTAAAGGTGATGGTTGTTCATAGGGTCATTTTCCGCGACAATGATATGATAAAAAACGTCAGGATCGACCAGAAGGCGATGGTGACGCCGGCAATCCGGATCAGGCGTTACATGCTTAAGAGCGGTTGCTCAGCGTTGGTGCCTGTTGCGAATCCATGAGGATTGCTCGCTTCTTCAATCCTATACCTCCTTTTTCGTCAAAATCCAAACCCCCTTTCCCCTGGAGAGCGGAAATATGCACTGCGTTGAGTGCTCGCCGGGGTGATCGGTGGCCGTCGCAGGCCGCTGAGGTTGGTTTGGTATCCGTCGCAGATGACTCAGCGTTGCGCTGTCGGCGGCTCTCTCAGGCAAGTTCCGCGGCCATCATCTTGACCTGGGTGTCCAGCAGACGGTCCATGCGCCGGAGGAATTCAGCCAGCGGAAGTTGCAGCAGCGAAGCCAGTCGGACGGAGAGAGCCATTGTTTCCAGGTTGGTGGCGAGCAGGGGGTGCGAGGCAAGCTCTTCGGCCTGGCCGTACTCCTTCAACTGCACCCAGGCCTTGATCCGCTGGTTTTCCAGCTCGCCGCTGGTTCCCGCCACCCGCCCGAGAAAGTCGAGGGCCTCGCCGGCATGGTTGTTGACCTGGAGGATTTTGCCGATATGGCCGATGGTGGTCGGTTCATCGGGCAGGGACCAGGCTATCTCCATGGCCTGGTCCTTGAAGCCAAGCTTCAGGTAGTAGCTGAACAGGGCAATGCTGTCGGTGAGGTTGCCGGTATAGTTGTGCAGCACCGAGTCACGCAGGACCATGTAGTAGAGATTTTCATTATGCGTCTTCAACCCGAACAGATCGTCGAAGCGGTACATGTTCCGGCGGGCGTTCTCATGCAGTTCGTCCACTGAACCGTGGAGAACCGGCTCCAGGACCTGGTGCAGGTATACCCGGAACACCGCTTTTTGCCCGGCCAGGTCCCTGTTGCCGTAGTCGTCCGGAAAACGGACGGCGAATTGGGTTGCGCTTCCCGCCTTGACTCCGTCGATCCCTTTCTCAAAGTCCGGGACCAGGCATCCCCTGCCCAGGGTGGCCATGTGATACCGGCAGAGTGTTTCGGGAATTTCCCTGCCGTCCATGGTCCCGGTGCAGTCGAAGATGATCCGGCAGCCCCGCGCTGCCCGTGCCCGCCTTTTGCTTCGGAAGCTCACCAGCGGTTGCGCCAGGAATTGCTGCACCTCGGGATTGTGCGGCGCATGCTCCCGCAGGCGCTTCAGGCAGACGGCGGCGGCCTTCGGCTCATCCAGCGCTGAATAGATCTTTGCCAGCAGGATATCGGCATCCGGACAGCCGTTGAGCAGCTTCCGGTTACCGTTGATAAAGCCCGCGATGGTAAAGAGATTCCGGCCGTTTGCCGCGTCTTCCTGAAAGTCCGCACGGTTGAGACGCCAGAGGAGACTCATCAGCCTGATATCCTCCTCCGACATGGCGTCGGTATGGTAATCCCGGCAAATACTCAAATAAGAGGGCCGGGTCTGCCGGTGGGGAATGATGCCGTGCCGGCCGGGATCATCCGCCACCGGTGCGCCGAAAAAAAGATGCATCTGCTGGGAGATGGAGTTGCCCGCGATGCGGACCCCGTTATCTTTGACGTAACGAAGGGTTTCCCGGGAACTGGCCACGGTGTCCCCGGGCAGGCCGAACTGGGTGAACAGCTCCACCCTGAGGCCGGCTTCCCGGGCAAGGCGGACCGCCTCCGCCGTCCTGGACGGATCAAGTCCCTTTTTGATTTTTTGCAGGGTGGCCGGGTGGGCCGATTCAAGGCCGAAGGCAATGGTGTGCGCGCCGGCTCCTTGCAGAAGCCTGAGCAGTTCGTCGTCCACCAGATTGGCGCGGGTCTGGCACCAGAAACCCGCCCCGGGCACCTGCTCGCGGATGGCGGTGAGCAGCTCTGCGAGGCGTTCCCGGGAATGAGCGAAATTGGGATCGGCGAACCAGAAATCATTGATCCCGCCCGCCCTGAGAAAAATCATCTCCTCGATGATTCTCCCGATCGAATGGAAACGGACCTTTCTGCCGCTGGCGCGTGGCGTATAGCAGAAGGTGCAGGGCGAGGCGCAGCCCCTGGAGGTAAGCAGAATAGCCCGCTGCTTTCCCGCCGGATCGATGGTCCGGGTCAGGTAGGGCGAGGGGTATTCGTCGAGATCATCCGGTGCCTGCCGGACCGGGGTGTCGACCACCCGGCCGTCCCTGACGAAGCTGATTCCCGGAACTAGGTCAAGATTGTCTCCGGCGGCCAGGGCCCTGGCAAGATCGAGCATGACGATTTCGCCTTCGCCGCGGCAAAGGATGTCCGCCTCCGCCATCTGGTGCAGGGCTTCGCCCGGCATGAAGGTGATCTGTGGACCGCCCAGGACCACGAGCAGATCGCGGCGGAGGTGTTTGGCAAAGCGGGCCAGGGTCCGGACACGGTTGATGTTCTCTTCGTAGACGGAGAACCCCAGGGCAAGGGGCTGCAAGGTTCTGATCGCCGAAGCCAGCGTCCGGGGAGCCAGGGGGGAGCCCTGGTAATCACCGAGAATATGGCCGCAAAAGCCGTGCTGCTTCAGGCGGGCAAGGATATAGCCGCAGGAAACCGGGATGGCGTCAGGCGAGTCGACCCCGGCCCATTCATTGACATGGATAAAAAGAACATTGCCGGACATATCCGATCCCGCTCCAACTGCAAGGAAGTTCTGCGCAATATGTTCAGCCGGTTTTCCAGCTTCGGTCTGTTAAGACATTTTTTTGGCGAATAGGTACATTAAACAGGGACTTTTGTTGATGACAACAAAAAAAATTGCGCTGCCGCCTGTTCTTTGCCCGCGAGCGGCGCGCCGGCCCGGGGAAACGGCTAGACCGCTTCGCGGAGCAGGGGCAGCGGATCGGCCTGGGACCAGACTTCGTAACGCTCCCGGTCCGGCCCGACCACCACCGTGTCGTTGCGCATGGGCTGAAAATCGAGGGCAGGGTCGCGGTCCGGCACCAGGGCGGCGACGCCGCACATCTCCGAGGCCATGGCCCATTCTCCCGGCTTGCCGCCCACGGTGCCGGGTCGCATCTTTTTTTGGTCCATGACCATGAGGCAGGTCTCGTCCGGCAGGCTGGCGATGGTGCAGTTGGGACCATCGATGATCAGGTTCCGGCAGACGTTGCGCAACCCCTTCAGAAAATCGGCCTGGCTGTGGCGGTCGAGTTCGCCGGTGGAAAGCGGGGTGATGATATGCTTGTAGGCCTCCAGAGGCAGCTTGAGCGTTTTCAGCATATAGTGCAGGGTATGGGCGAACACCTCGCTGTCGCTCTGGTAGCCGCAGTAGCCGGGGAAGCCCCGGCCCAGGAGCCAGTCCCGGCTGGTGATGAAGGCGGTGTTCTCGCCGTTGGTCATCGAGGCGATCCCCTGGAGAAAAAAGGGATGGCAGGCATGCAGGTTGATCCCCCAGTTGGTGTTCTGCCTTCCCTGGGCCATGATCAGCCTGGCCTGGATCCTGTCGTCGTCGAGGCCGAGGCCCCGGCCAACGGCCTCGGGCCAGCCGATTTCCTTGATCATGATCACGTCGGGCCACACCGAGAAGACCGAAAGATCGCCGTTGTTCTCCTCGCCGGCCTGGCGCAGCTGGAGCCTGGTCAGCATCAGTTCCTGTTCGATCCGTTCCTGGTCGTACTGGTCCCAGTGCTTCGGCATCTTGTAGACCCTGATGAAATATTTGAAGCGGTCCTGGATCTCGAGCAGGGAGGTATCGGCGTTGAAATCGTGATCATAGGTCTTGTGAAACCCCTTTTCCCGCATGATGTCGTTCATCCGGTCCAGGGCTTCCTTGGTGTGGGCGATGCCGGAGAGAATCGGGTCCGGGGTGCGGTAGCTGAAGTCAGTGAAGCTGACCCCCCGCATGAGCAGGCCGAGGCCGCTGCCGTCGTAGCCTTCCTTCATGGTTTCCATGGCCTGCAGGACGGAATAGGGGGAAAAGGGGGTGATCGCTGTTTTCAGGGCAAGACGGCACATATTCGTTCTCCACTATCGTATCGAGTTGGGTGATTGGTCGCGGCCGGGCGGACGAAAAGGAGATCAGCCTACCGCCGCGCCCGGAAGACAATTCCTCGTTGCTCCATGATGTTCGTATGCAGGAACAGCCCCTGCTTCTCGTTCTGCAGCTCTGCCAGGTGGATCGCCCCGGCAACTTTGTTTTTTTTGCGCCGGGAAGCGGGCAGGGCGTTGGGCAGTCGCAGCAGCAGTTTGTCGTTGAACAGGTATCCTTCCTTTTCCCGGTTGTTATGGACGCCCAGGTAGACAATCCCCATTTCCACCAGGTCATTGAAGAAATGGGTGCCCAGGGAAAGATCCGGGGTCAGTTTGGCGTGCATGGCGGAGAGTTCGCAGAGCACCGCCACGTTGCGGATATCGTTGAAGGTCACCGGCACGCCCAGTTCGGGCATCTTGCTGCCCCAGCGCCCCGGTCCGATGAGCATGGTGGTGCTGCCGGCGGGCGCCGCATTGGCGATTTCGCCGAGCAAGCCGGCCAGGGCGTAGCGTTCCGCGGTGGTCAGGTCGTTGTAGCGGTCGGGCCGGACATAGATGATCCGGTCGATGCGCATGGCCGCCGCCTCGCCGATGATCGGCCCGGCGGTTTGCAGGAGGATGTCCTGTTTGCGGATATTGTCCGGCAGGCGCTCCGCCGCCAGGGGCATCTGCACCTGGAACGGACGGCACTGCAGAAGGTTGATCCGGTATTTTCCCTTGTCGAAGAAATTGACCGCGAATTCTATATCCACCGGATATTCGTAAGCCCGGGCCAGGGCGGCAAGCATGGCACGCATGTCGGCGATCAGCTCGGTCTCGGCCAGGACCTTGCGGAAGGTCAGCATCCAGCTGAAGACGTTTTCCGTGCCGTATTTTTCCGCCCGGTCTTCCATTTCCCGGTCCCGGTCGGCGAAAAGAGAAAGCGGCAGGCCGGGCATCGCCCTGGCCGTTTCCTCAAAGGGGGCGCTTTCCTGACGGTTGGCCTTGATATCAATGAGATCGACCACGTGCTGGCTGTACTTGTGTATCTCGTCGACGGTCAGCTCCGGCCTCTTCAGCGGGGCATTGAGAGCGATGATCCGCGTATAGTCGTCATCGTGCCGGTCCACCGCCCTCGTTCCCAGCCCGAACACCAGGCGCAGCACCCCGGCCTTGGGGTCAATGCCTTCGTTCCAGACAAAGGGATTGTAGGAATAGCCAACCCCGGCAAGATGGGGCAGATAGATCCCGCCGTAAAATGCGCCGGAAACACGTTGCACCAGCAGGGCCATCTCTTCGTAGCGGTTCCACAGGCCGCGATGGGCACGGTAGGAAAGGACCTCCCGGCTCATCGTGCTGGCATAGACGGTCCGCACCGCATCTTTGAATTTGTCCAGCCGTTCTTCAGGCGTGCCCTGGTTGGCAAGAAAGACGCTTTCATATTTGCCCGAAAAGGCATTGCCGTAGGCATCTTCCAGAAGGCTGCTTGAACGGACGATGATCGGCGACTGGCCGAAATAGTTGAGGACTTCGCGGAACTGCTCCAGGGTGTCGCGCTGGAATTTGCCCTTGAGCAGCCGTTTTCTGATCTTTTCCGCGGCGGCATAGGGGTCCGGGTCGGTCTTCATCTGGTGGCGTTCCCACCAGCATTTGTTGTTGATGACAAAGGAATAGAAGATATCGGAGCCGATGAAAAAGGAATCATGGGTCTCCAGCAGCTTTTTCCATTTTGCGTCTTTTTTGACGAGGATGGCGCGGGCCAGGAGCATGCCCGCCGCCTTGCCGCCGATCAGGCCCGTTCCCACCATGCGCTTGCCGATGGCGACCAGGGAGGGGAGGTCGAAATAGTTTTCGCACAGCCTGGCCACCTTGTCGTTGCGGGTGACGAGCATCCGGATCAGCTGTCGCAGATAACTCCGGTTTTTCTCGGGATCCCCGGTGTCCGCCTCCGGGTCGCAGGCGGACTGAGCGTCGCCCAGGAGCCGCGACCAGACATCCTTGACCACGATTTTACAGTCGATCCAGGGCTGCGGAGTGGCGGACAGGATCTCGGAGACCACGACACTGCTGGTCACCGGATTCAGATCGAGCCCGTCCATGGAGTGGAGCATGTACATGGTGGGGGTGTGTCGTCCCAGGACCTTCAGGGGGTGCAGGTAAAAGGTGTCGTTGCTGCGGTAGAGGTCGAGGACCACCTGGGCGGTGCGATGAATCGCCTGCACCGAAAGCGGCGTATGCGAGTTGCGGAGCAGGGCGAAGTAGGCCACCGTGTCGGCGTTGTACAGGTAGGGGCAGGCCAGCTTGAAAAAATTGCCGAGCATCCGGTCGCTGTACCAGGCCACGGCGAGTTCGGAGAGACAGTCGAACACATAGCAGGCGCCCTTGCCGCTCTCGCTGATGACGTTCAGGATCCGGGTGATGAACTGTTCAAAGCCGGCCCGGGGATTGAGTTCGTAGATGTCGGCCTGAAACTGGTCCGGAACCAGGGGTGCGTGCGAGGCAAAGCGGAAGTACACCAGCTTTTTCCCGTCGAGGTGCGCGCAGCGGCAGAAGGCATGCACAAACGGAACCTGGTGGCTGATGTCATCCACCTGCCAGACAACATTATCTCCGGCCAGAATCCCCTGCAGGATTTCGTCCAGGGATTCAAGCCCTGAGCTGAACAGCGGTTTAACCTGTGATCCCGGCATGGTCTGTCGGCTTGTGCTCCTGCGGTCCGTCGGTGGTCGGGCACCGGGTTTGTAATTTCCTGAAAACAGGATCACCCTGCCGCGGTAACGGCAGGGTGATCAGTACCATACAAGATTTTCAGGCCTAATGAAAGATCAGACAACACCCTGATCGATCATTGCATCGGCCACCTTGACAAAGCCGGCAATATTGGCGCCGTCCACATAGTTGATGTAGCCGTCCTTCTGTTTGCCGTATTTGACGCAGGATTCATGGATGTTGACTTTGATCTGGCGCAGCTTCTCGTCAACCTCTTCACGGGTCCAGGCGGTCCGGATGCTGTTCTGGCTCATTTCCAGGCCCGAGGTGGACACGCCGCCGGCATTGGCGGCCTTGCCCGGCGCGTAGAGGATCTTGGCCTTCTGGAAGACTTTGACGGCCTCGGGCACGGTGGGCATGTTCGCGCCTTCGCCGATACACATGCACCCGTTTTTGACCAGGGTCTTGGCGTCGCTTGCGTCAATTTCGTTCTGGGTGGCGCTGGGGAAGGCTATGTCGCAGGGAACCTCCCATGGCCGTTTCCCTTCGACATACTTAAAACCCTTGAGTTTTTCAACGCACTCCTTGATCCGGCCGCGGCGCACGTTTTTCAGCTCGAAGACGAATTTGAGATCGTCGCTGGTCAAGCCTTTTTCTTTGTAGACGTAGCCGTTGGAGTCGGAGAGGGTGACCACCTTGGCGCCCAGCTCTAGAAGCTTTTCCACGGTGTACTGGGCCACATTGCCGGAACCGGAAACGGTGCAGACCTTGCCCTTGATCGACTGCTTGCGGGTCTTCAGCATCTCCTGGACAAAGTAGACGCAGCCGTAGCCGGTGGCCTCCGGCCGGATCAGAGAACCGCCCCAGTTGATCCCCTTGCCGGTGAGAACGCCGGTGAATTCATTCTTCAACCGCTTGTACTGGCCGAAGAGAAAACCGATTTCCCGGGAGCCCACGCCGATATCGCCGGCCGGCACGTCGGTGTTTTCGCCGATATGGCGGAACAGTTCGGTCATGAAACTCTGGCAGAACTTCATCACTTCCCGGTCCGATTTGCCCTTGGGATCGAAGTCGGAGCCGCCCTTGCCGCCGCCTAGGGGAAGGGTGGTCAGGCTGTTTTTGTACACCTGCTCGAAGGCAAGAAATTTCAGGATGCCCAGGTTAACGCTGGGATGAAAACGGAGCCCGCCCTTGTAGGGGCCGATGGCGCTGCTCATCTCAATCCGGTAGCCGGTATTGATCTGAATCTCCTGGTTGTCATCGATCCACGGAACACGGAAGATCACCACCCGCTCCGGGACGACCATCCGCTCCAGGATTTTTTCCTTGGCGTATTTCGGGTGTTTCTGCAGGAACGGAAAAACGGATTCCGCCACTTCCTTCACCGCCTGGTGAAACTCAACCTCCCCGGGATTCTTGCGGACGACATCGGCCATGAATTCTTTCACACTTTTCATCTGCGTTTTCCTTTTCTGTTTCAGTTGTTCGTGAGGATTGTCGAGCCCGGAAAAATGTCGGGTCGACACCGGCATACCTTGTAAGTTGTCGAAATCTCAGCAGCGGAAGCTCAGTATTTTGTCCTTGGCGATATCAGACAGAACCGTATAGACCGCGCTTGTATATTCCGACGCAGCCGTGTACCGGCGCGCATGGCACTCTATTTTGTCTTTCTTCGACGTCCGGCAAATGAATGCTGTTGCCGGCAGGTTTGCGAAAGGAGCAGGCGGGTCGTCTCTTCCGGTTCGCCAACCGTTTTGATGAAGCATTTTCGAAAGATCGTTATTCGGCAACGCATTGCCGGAATGATGTTACATAGTATGGGGGCAGCATTTTTTCAACTTTTAAAATCCTGGAATTGCGGAATGAACGAGGATCGGACGGTGTTGTCTGCTTGAGAAAATGCGCCTGTTCCGGCAATTTTGCCGGAACAGGCAGTGCGACAGGTGGGAAGATGCCGGAGGACGGTAAGGGAATATCGTCAAGTGATCGCTTGTTTTTCTTTGACGGCAGGGTAAATGGACTTTGGGTGATTTCTCTGTTTTTTCCACCAATTTTGGCAATTTTGCCATTTCGAGGCAATTGCAAAAAGAAGTTATTCCTTATATATTTTTTTTCATGAGCGATAAAACCGAAAAGAAAGAACTGACCATTCTGCGTCTGCTGCAAAAGGCCGACGCCCCGTTGTCCAGTTCCAAGATACTGGAAGGGCTCCAGGCCATGGGCCAGGAGGTCAGCGAGCGGACGATCCGGCATTATTTCAAGATCCTTGACGACAAGGGGCTGACGGAAAATCTCGGCAAGCGGGGGCGAATCATCTCCGCCCTCGGCCAGAAAGAACTGGGCAAAGCCAGGGTTTTCGACAAGGTGGGGTTTCTGGAATCCAAGATCGACCAGCTGACCTATCGGATGACCTTCAGTCTCGCAGAGCGGAGGGGGACGGTCATCGTCAACATCAGTCTGATCGAGAAAGCGGTTCTGGCCCGGGCCGCGCCGATGATCTGCAAGGTCTATGAACAGGGCTATTCCATGGGATCGATGATGGGGCTGTTCGGTCCCGGGGAAAAGGTGGGAGATATTGTCATCCCCCCCGCTACCCTCGGTTTCGGCACGGTCTGTTCCATTACCCTGAACGGGGTCCTCCTCGCGCACGGCATCCCGGTTCATTCAAGTTTCGGCGGCCTTCTCGAACTGCGCCAGAGAAAACCGGTGCGCTTCGTGGAGATCATCAAATATGACGGAACGAGCCTGGACCCCCTGGAGGCGTTCATTCGGAGCGGGATGACCGACTATGTCGGGGCGATCCGCAACGGCAACGGGAGGATCGGGGTCGGTTTCCGGGAGGTGCCGGCGGACAGCCGCGACCGGGTCATCGAGCTGATCGAACGACTCAAGGAGGCAGGCCTGGGCGGTTTTCTGCTGGTCGGCTGGCCCGGACAGCCGCTGTTGGAAATCCCGGTGCCCGAGGGCCGAACAGGGATCGTGGTCATCGGCGGCCTCAATCCGGTGGCGATCCTTGAAGAGACCGGCACCAGGATCCAGTCCAGGGCCATGGCCGGCCTTGTCGAGTATGAACGGCTGTT
>QZJD01000020.1 GCA_003604995.1 Desulfobulbus sp.
GAATCAAAAAGTTTACGTTCTTCCAGGAGATTGAAACTGCTCAGACCGGCCGAGGCAGGGAGGCCGTCATCATCGTGTCCGTTTCCCATGGCGCAATAACCATTTTTCTCGAAAAAAATGATACGCCGGCAGAGCTCAGAATGCTGAGCTTCAGCCGCTTTGATTTCAACAAGCTGCCAGTTGCGCCGGCGTCGGTTCCACATTTTTTTTGCGTGACCGGCAAGTTGGAATCGATCCTGGTGCCAGGGTACGCCATGCGAACGGCATCGTCAATAGTCGGGAAATATCCCCTCCCGATCCACCCCTCCCCAACCTGCATCGTGTTTCTCCGGCCCAAGGAGACATTTTTGTCCCAATCAACACCTGTATGAAAAAAAGTTGCAGACAAACAGGTTGTTATAGTGTATGAAGGAGGCAGAAATTAATTCATTTTGTTTTACAAATTTGTAAAATATGTTTTCAAAATCTTACCCTGGAGGTGTAATTATGGGGAATGATTGCAGGTGTGATTGCGGAGGAGAGATAATGGACCTGGCCGGCCTGTTCGGATGCAACGTCTTCAACGACAAGATAATGCGGGAAAGGCTGCCCAAGGATACCTACAGGGCGCTCAAGGAAACCATCGAAAAAAATGTGCCCCTGAAACCGGAGGTGGCGGCCGTGGTGGCCAATGCCATGAAGGATTGGGCCATTGAGCGGGGCGCCACCCACTATACCCACTGGTTTCAGCCGCTGACCGGCACCACCGCGGAAAAACACGACTCTTTCATCTCCCCCACCGACGGGGGCGGGGTGATCCTGGAGTTCTCCGGCAAACAGCTGATCCAGGGCGAACCGGACGCCTCCTCCTTCCCGAGCGGCGGCCTCCGGGTAACCTTTGAGGCGCGCGGCTATACCGCCTGGGACTGCACCTCCCCCGCCTTTCTCAAGGAAGACGCCGACGGCGACGTGACGCTGTGCATCCCCACCGCCTTCTGCTCCTACAAGGGTGAGGCCCTGGACAAAAAAACCCCCCTGCTCCGCTCCATGGATGCGGTTTCCAGGCAGGCGATCCGCGTACTGCGCGCCATGGGCAACACCACCTCCAGCCGGGTCATTTCCACGGTCGGCCCCGAGCAGGAATACTTTCTCGTCGACAAGGAATACTATCTCCAGCGCCTGGACCTGATGACCGGCGGCCGCACCCTGTTCGGCGCCCCGGCCCCCAAGGGCCAGGAACTTGAGGACCAGTACTTCGGCGCCATCAAGGACCGGGTGGCCAGCTACATGAAGGACCTGGACATCGAACTGTGGAAGATGGGCATCACCGCCAAGACCAAGCACAACGAGGTGGCTCCGGCCCAGTTCGAGCTGGCGCCGGTCTTCGCCACCACCAACATCGCCGCCGACCACAACCAGTTGGTCATGGAGACCATGCAGAAAGTGGCCCTGCGCCATGACATGGTCTGCCTGCTGCACGAGAAGCCCTATGCCGGGGTGAACGGCAGCGGCAAGCACAACAACTGGTCCTTGGCCACCGACGACGGCATCAACCTGCTGGAGCCGGGCACGACTCCCGAGGAGAATGCTCAGTTTCTGGTGGTCCTCTGCGCCCTGCTCAAAGCGGTGGACACCCATGCCGACATCATGCGCGCCACCTGCGCCCATTCCGGCAACGATCATCGCCTGGGCGCCAACGAGGCGCCGCCGGCTATCATCTCCTGCTTCCTGGGCGACGAGCTGGCCGACATCCTGACCGCCCTGGCCAAGGGGCAGAAATACTGCCGCCAGAACGGCGTCTGCCAGTTCCTGAAGATCGGCGTCGACTCCCTGCCCGAGTTGCCCAAAGACAATACCGACCGCAACCGGACCTCGCCCTTCGCCTTCACCGGCAATAAGTTCGAATTTCGGATGCTGGGCTCATCCCAGTCCATTTCCGGGCCGAACGTTGCCCTGAACTCTATCGCCTGCGAGGCCCTGGACGAGATCGCCACCCGTCTTGAAAAGGCCAAGGACGTCAACAAGGAAATCCAGGCCATTGTCAAGGAGACCATGGCCAAGCACGGCCGGATCATCTTCAACGGCAACAACTACTCCGAGGAGTGGGTCAAGGAAGCCGAAAAGCGCGGCCTGGCCAACACCAAAAACGCGGTGGACGCCCTCAAGGCCTTTATCTCGCCCAAGGCGATCAAACTCTTTGAAAAATACAAGGTGCTCACCAAGGAGGAACTCCACTCCCGCTACGACATCTACGTCGAACAGTATTCCAAGCACATCAACATCGAGGCGCAGGCCGCCCTGCAGATGGTCAAGCGCCAGTACATCCCGGCGGCGATCCGCTTCACCAGCGAGCTGGGCGGCTCCATCGCCGCGGTCGGCAAGGGAGCGACCGTCCAGAAAGCCCTGCTGGAAGAGGTTTCCGCCCTCCTCGAGTCAGCGGCCAAAAACGTGAAAAAACTGGAAGGCGAGATTGTCAAGGCCCAGGCGATCACCTCGGTGGAAAAACAGGCCGCGGCCTTTCGCGACAAGGTTTTCACCACCATGCAGGCCCTGCGCAAGGACATCGACGCCCTGGAGGGGATCACCCCCCGCGACCTCTGGCCGGTGCCCACCTACAGCGACCTGCTCTTCAAACTCTAAGAGCGCTGATCAAAAGATAAAAGCAAAGGGGAGCCCGCGGGCTCCCCTTTGCTTTTCAATATTGCGGCCAGCCCGGACAAAGCGGATATGCCGCAGTCAGCGCAGGAATGCGCGAAATCCGTCCAAAGGCCTCGCCATTGCCTTCCGGTCACAGAGCCGGTCAGAATCTCCACCCCTTGTCGGGCCGCCCGCCAGGACCACTTTCCTTTCCGCCCTGTGCACGCCTCGGCTGTTTCCCCTATTCGGATTTCAATGACGCCATATCGATGGAAAAGCGGTACTTTACATCCGATTTGACCATCCGGGCATAGGCTTCATTGACCTGTTGGATCGGAATAATCTCCACATCGGCGGTGATGTTGTGCTTGCCGCAGAAATCCAGCATTTCCTGGGTTTCCTGAATGCCGCCGATGAGCGATCCCGAAATGCTTTTGCGGCCGAAGAGCAGGGCGAAGGCGGAAACAGCCAGGGGTTTTTCCGGCGCGCCGACCAGGGTGATGTTGCCGTCAAGGCCGAGCATGCCGAGGTAGGCGTTGATGTCGTGCTCCGCGGCGATGGTGTCGAGGATAAAGTCGAAGCTGCCGGCATGCTTTTTCATCTCCTCGGCATTGGTTGAGATAATGACCTCATGGGCGCCGAGGCGCAAAGCATCCTCCTTTTTGCCCGGGGAGGTGGTGAAGACCACCACCTGCGCTCCAAAGGCCCGGGCGAACTTCACCCCCATGTGACCGAGGCCGCCAAGCCCTACCACCCCGACCTTCTTGCCCTTGATATCGCCCCAGCGGCGTATCGGCGAATAGGTGGTGATCCCGGCGCAGAGCAGCGGCGCCACCCCGGCCAGGTCAAGGTTTGCAGGAACGCGCAGGACGAATTGTTCATCAACGACGATGTTCTCGGAATAGCCGCCGTAGGTGACCCCGCCAAGATGCTTGTCCGGCGAGTTATAGGTAAAGACCGCCTCGGAACAGAACTGCTCGACATTCGCCCGGCAATGGGGGCAGGACTGGTCCGAATCGACCAGGCAGCCGACCCCCACCAGCTCGCCCGGCTTGAACCTGGTGACCCCCGCGCCGACCTTCGTGACCCGGCCGACAATCTCATGGCCCGGCACGCAGGGATAGGTTGTGGGCATGACGCTGCTCCACTCGTTGCGCACCGTATGGAGGTCGGAGTGGCAGATGCCGCAATACAGGATTTCGATCCGCACGTCCCGCTCGGTGGTGTCGCGGCGCTGGATGGTGTCGAGGGATAAGGGAGAGGTTGCACTGGCAGCGGAATATGCTTTTGTCGTGTTCATGTTTTTTTCTCCTGCATGCTGGAGTTGCGCACGTTTGATATTGGGTATTGATTTATATTCTCACAGACCGTAACGGGCATCCAAAATCAGATACGCAAATCCTTCCTCAAGATGACGGGTGGCAAACTGCGTCAACTGCTCGTCCAGTTGCGTAACCACCCCACTCATCGCGCTGGCGGAAAATTTATAACCGCACAGCTCCTCGGTGATGGCCTTGACCTTCCGGGTCGACACACCCTGGATATACATCTTAGCCAAGGCCGATACCAGCAGTATTTACCGTGAATAAAGGTGGAGGACGGCACCAACCTGTGGCCTTTTTGGATAGGTCACTGCCGGTTGGTGCCATTGAGGTTGCAGGCAAAAACTGTTACTGGCTGGAATCCCCATAAACGCAAAAACCCTAACCACTGAAAATGGTTAGGGTTTTATTGTTTTCAGATGGCGGAGGAGCAGGGATTCGAACCCTGGGTGGGGTCACCCCCACAACGGTTTTCGAGACCGTCCCGTTCAACCGCTCCGGCACTCCTCCGTGAAGTGACTGGCTGAAGCCCTGTACTGATACCCGGATTTTTTGCCGGCGTCAAGAGAAGCGACGCCAGCTTGACAGGGCGGGGGGAATCGCATAGTCTCCTGATATCAGAGCGTTAGGCTGTTTGCCGCGCTGGAGGCTCATTTCAGCAACCATGCCGGATCATCCGGAGCGAACATGAAATACCGCATCGAACACGATAGCATGGGCGAGGTCCAGGTTCCCGCCGACCACCTCTGGGGGGCGCAGACCCAGCGGGCGCTCACCAATTTCCGCATCGGCGAGGGGAAAATGCCGCGCAAGCTCATTTACGCCCTGGCCCGGCTCAAGCGGGCCTGCGCCCTGGCAAACCAGGAGTTCGGTCGCCTGGACCAGCTACGCAGCGAGGCCATCGTCCGGGCCTGCGACGAGATCATTTCCAGCACCCATGACCGCGAGTTTCCCCTCTCGCCCTGGCAGACCGGCAGCGGCACCCAGACCAACATGAACGTCAACGAGGTGGTGGCCGGCCTGGCCCGCCGGATCCTGGGCGACGCGCTCCCGCCGGGCGGGATTCATCCCAACGACCATGTCAACCTGTCCCAGAGCACTAACGACGTCTTTCCCTCGGCCATGCATGTCGCCTCCCTGATGGACCTGGAGGATAATCTGCTGCCGGCTCTCTCAGCTCTGGCCGGGACCCTGGCGGCCAAGGCGGAACGGTTCGCCGACATCATCAAGATCGGCCGCACCCACCTGCAGGATGCCACCCCCCTGACCCTGGGCCAGGAGATCAGCGCCTGGGTCGCCATGCTCGATGCCTGCCGCCACCAGATCGAACAGGTCATGGAACCGCTCCGCTCCCTGGCCATCGGCGGCACGGCGGTGGGCACCGGGCTCAATGCCCCGGCCGGGTTCGGCGACAAAGTGGCCGCCCTGCTCTCCGAGGCAACAGGCCGGCGCTTTTTTTCGGCGCCGAACAAGTTCCACGCCCTTACTTCCCACGATGCCCTGGTCTGGGCGAGCGGCGCTCTCAAGGCCCTGGCGGCCGACCTGATGAAGATCGCCAACGACGTGCGTTGGCTCGCCAGCGGCCCGCGCTGCGGCATCGGCGAGCTGACCATCCCGGCCAACGAGCCGGGCAGCTCGATCATGCCCGGCAAGGTCAACCCCACCCAGGCGGAGGCGGTGACCATGGTCGCCTGCCGGGTCTTTGCCAACGACGCGGCCCTGACTTTTGCCGCCAGCCAGGGCAATTTTCAGCTCAACGTCTTCAAGCCGCTGATCATCTGCTCCTTCCTGGAATCCTCGGGCCTGCTGGCCGATGTCATGCGCTCGTTCAACGAGCATTGCGCAACGGGGATCGAACCGGTGCGCGAGACCATCGACCGCAACCTGCACCACTCCCTGATGCTGGTCACCGCCCTCAACCCGCATATCGGCTATGAAAATGCCGCGAAGATCGCCCAGACCGCCTTTCAGGAGAACATCACCCTGCGGGAAGCGGCCGTGCGCTCCGGCCTGCTCACCGGCGACGAGTTCGACCGGTACGTGGTGGCGAGCAGGATGGTGGAAACGCTGCCGGAATGAATCAAGATGAACCGGGAAGGGACCGGGGTCAGGCGGTCACCCTGTCCACCACGTCATCGATGCGCAGCAGGATCCGGTCCCCGATCCGTTCCGTGGAGATGTAGTAACGCATGATCCGTTCCCCGGTGGGGGTGCGGATCTTCTGAAAGGCCGGCACTCTGCTGTAGCCGTGGCCCTGAGCAAGGGTGTCCATGAGGATGTTGCGGATGGCGCAGGTCATGCAGTGCACGGTGTGGCCGCAGCCGCCCGGCAGATTCGCGTAGGTGCACTCAAAGACCTCGCCGCCCCGAAGGTTTTCAACAGCGGTCAGGTCCTTGCCGAGCAGCTTCAGCCCGCTCTCGTTGGCCGCCTTGACCACGCCCAGCCCGTCGACCAGCAACACCGGTTCGCTGATGATGTCCAGGAGGTCCTTGAGCTTCCGGGGGGCGGTTCCGGTGAATTTGATGGCGCAGAGCGAGCAGATCCCGTGGGTGATTTCCTGATCCATTCCTCTCTCCTCCCGGGGAGAGAGTTCCTTTTTGCACCAGGCGCATATTCTCCGCATGGTTTACCCCCTGCAAAGTAGCCGGAACCGGAGTCGCTCCGCGCGCCCCGGTTCCGTAATTCATTGGAAAGTCATTTTTAATAATAATTATTATATATAGAAAATGGGGACATTGTCCAGCCTGTTTTCTCAGGGCACGATGCGCACCGCCCCCTGGTCCGCCGAGGCGGCAAAATGGGCATAGGCACGCAGGGCCTGGGAAATCCGGCGCTGCCGATTCGGGGTAAAGGCCGCCGCGCCCCTGGCCTCCTCTTCGCGCCGGCGCCGGGCCAGCTCGTCGCGGTCGATCTCCAGGTTGATGGCCCGGCCGGGGATGCTGATCGCCACCGTGTCGCCATCGCGGACCAGGGCGATGGCCCCGCCGCTTGCCGCCTCCGGGGAGACATGGCCGATGGACAGGCCGGCGGTGCCGCCGGAAAAGCGGCCGTCGGTGACCAGGGCGCAGGCCGCGCCCAGGTGCATGGACTTGAGGTAGGAGGTGGGATAAAGCATCTCCTGCATGCCCGGTCCGCCCCTGGGGCCCTCAAAAAGAATAACCACCACGTCGCCGGCCTTGATCCCGCCGGCGAGGATGGCTTCGCAGGCCGCCTCCTGGGAATGGAAGACCCTGGCCGTGCCCCTGAACTCGTAAATGGCGGGATCGACCCCGGCGGTTTTCACGATGCAGCCCTTTTCCGCGATATTGCCGTAGAGAACGGCCAGCCCGCCGTCCCGGCTGTAGCAGTGCTCGCTATCCCGGATGCAGCCGGCCGCGCGGTCGGTGTCCAGTTCCGGATAAAGGGTGTTTTGCGAACCCATGGTCAGATTGCGGACGCCGCCCGGCGCGCTCCGGTAGAGCAGCCGTGCCTCCTCGGTCGCCGTCGGGCGCATGATGTCGTAGCGGGCCAGGGCCTCGCCCAGGCTCAGGCCGTCCGCGCGCCGGACCGTCGTATCGATCAACCCGGCCCGGTCCAGCTCTCCCATGATCCCAAGGATGCCGCCGGCCCGGTTCACGTCCTCCACGTGGTAATGGGAGCTGGGCGCCACCTTGCACAGGTTGGGGATCCGGCGGGAAAGCCCGTCGATGTCGGCCATGGTGAAGGCGACCTCGGCCTCGTGGGCAATGGCCAGCAGGTGGAGGACGGTGTTGGTGGAGCCGCCCATGGCGATATCCAGGGCCATGGCATTGGCAAAGGCCGCCGGGCCGGCGATGCTTCTCGGCAGCACCGAAGCGTCGCCCCGGCCGTACCAGGCGTCGCACATTTCGACGATCCGGCGGGCGGCATGGGCAAAGAGGTTCAACCTGGCGGCATGGGTGGCGACCACCGTGCCGTTGCCGGGCAGGGCCAGCCCCAGGGCCTCGTTCAGGCAGTTCATCGAGTTGGCAGTGAACATCCCCGAACAGGAGCCGCAGGTGGGGCAGGCGGCCCGCTCAACCTCGGCGACCGCGCTGTCGGGAACCGAGGCGTCCGCGGCCATGACCATCGCGTCGATGAGATCAAGGCGCTTTTCGCCCGCCCGGCCGGCCTCCATAGGCCCGCCCGAGACGAAGATGGCCGGGATGTTCAGGCGCATCGCCGCCATCAGCATGCCCGGGGTGATCTTATCGCAGTTGGAGATGCAGACCATGGCGTCCACCTGGTGGGCGTTGCACATGTATTCCACCGAATCGGCGATCAACTCCCGGGACGGCAGGGAATAGAGCATGCCGTCATGGCCCATGGCGATGCCGTCGTCAATGGCGATGGTGTTGAACTCCGCGGCGAAGCAGCCCTGCGCCTCGATCATCCGCTTGACCTCCTGGCCGATCTCGTGCAGGTGCACGTGGCCCGGGACCATCTGGGTAAAGGAGTTGACCACCGCGATCACCGGCCGGCCGAGTTGTTCCTCCTTCATGCCGTTCGCCCGCCAAAGGGCGCGGGCCCCGGCCATTCTTCTGCCCTGGGTGGTGACATTGCTGCGCAGCGGTACACTCATAACAACCTCCTTCATGCTGAACGGGACAACAGCCGGATCCTGCCGGACACGTCCCCATGCTCATGGGTAAACTCTCCGAAAAGCCGGTGGAACAGCAGGTACCGGCTCATTTTTTCCTTGTAATTTACAGCCAGTTAGAGATAGTAACAACAGGAAGATTTGATGGCATCGCAAAAAGTCCGATCTCCTGCGTTGTGGCGGGTTCGGCCAATGCTCGACGTACCCTGTGTACGCCTGCGCGTGGCCGACACCACCACGCTTCGGAGTCTCACTCCGTTCGCTTGCCTGTATATCGGACTTTTGTGCTGAGCCATCGGCGGCGTATTTTTATGTTTTTGCGGGTTCATTAGATTTCAGGCCCGCAAAAAAAGCAACGTCTCGCCTGGGCGGGACGTTGAGCGCCCGCCGCAGAATTGGATTGAGTCGCGAGGTTTGCCGGCGCCAATTCCGAAATTTTTGCGGGGTTGACCACCATTGCTTTCCGGCGCCGTCTCGTTCGGTATCAAGGCGCATTCAGCGGGGCGACCGGTCAGTCGTTTCATTTTTTCACGGACAGCAGGATTTCTGCCAACAGGATACGGATAAGGCCAATGAAACAACAGGAAATCAACTACTGGATTGCCTGCATGCTCAACAAGCATGAGCGGGTGTCCGACCTGAACATTACCGCCGGCAAGCCCTTGCAGGTGGAATGCGACGGCATCCTGGTCCCGGTGGACGTGGAACCGCCGGTGGAGTCCCTGACGCCCTTCCAGACCGAGGTGTTCGCCCTCAACCTGATCGGCCCCAACCAGCGACTCCTGCGGGACCTGATCACCAGGGGCTCCTGCGACCTTTCCTATTCGCTGAACGACGAGGTTCGATTCAGGGTCAACGTTTTTTACCAGAAAGGAATGATCTCCATCGTCCTGCGAAAGCTGGAAACCAAGATCCCCACCATCGAGAATTTCAATTTTCCGCCGGCCTTCAACCTGATGGCCAAGGAGCGCAACGGCCTGATCCTTTTCACCGGCGCCACCGGCACCGGCAAGACCACCAGCATGGCGGCCATCCTCAACAAGATCAACCACGAACGGGCGGTCCATGTGGTCACCCTGGAGGATCCCATTGAGTACGTCCATCCGCATAAAATGGCCACCTTCAACCAGCGGGAAATGGGCACCGACTTCGATCAGTTCGCCAGCGGCCTGCGCGCCGCCCTGCGCCAGGCGCCCAAGGTCATCCTCGTCGGCGAGATCCGCGACCGGGAAACCCTGGAAATCGCCCTGACCGCCGCGGAAACCGGCCACGTGGTCTTTTCCTCGCTGCACACCATCGACGCCGGCCAGACCATCAACCGTATCCTCGGCATGTTTGAGCACGACGAACAGGAGCAGATCAGAACCCGCGTGGCCGACACCATCCGCTGGGTGGTCAGCCAGCGGCTCCCGCCCAGGGTAGGCGGCGGCCGCATCGCGGCCATGGAGATCCTCTGCACCAGCCTTCGGGTCAAGGATCTGATTTTGAACGGCGAATCCGAGGACAAGACGTTTTATAACGTCGTCAAGGCTGGTTCCGCCAGCCATATGCGCACCTTTGACCAGCACCTGATGGAACTGTTCGACCAGGGCCTGATCACCGAGGAAACGGCCATCTCCTACAGCTCGCACCGCAGCGAGATCAAGCGGGGCCTCGATACGATCAAATCCTCCCGGGGCGAAAAGACCTCGAGCATCGACGGCCTTGCCATGGATGTACCGGAAGAGGAGGACAACCCGTTCGGCCGCTCATAAAGGATTGCCCTGTCCCTGTAACCGTTTCCGCATAACTATGCCGACCGCCTGCCGGCCCACTACGAGGAATAAACAATGATCAACGCCTGTCCCCACTGCAAAAGCACCCTCAAGCTTGGCGAAGCCCAGCAGGCAAAACTGCGGGCCGCACTGGCCGCACTGGAACCGGGCAAAAAACTTACCATCAAATGCCCGGCCTGCCAGAAGCCCATCCTGCTGGATGCCAACGGGCCTGCCGCAACCCCAGGCGCCGGACCTGCGAAACCGGCCATCGCCCCTCCGGGCCCGCCGGATCTCGCTTGGCTTAAGGAAGGGAAACTCCAGGATGACGACAAGGCCGAAGATATCCCCATGGCACTGCTCCTCTTTCCTGAAGGCCAGCAGCAGGAACTGGTCAGTGACGCCATCGAGGCGGTGGGCTATCAGGTGATCAGGGCCAAATCCGTCCCGGAAGCAAAGGAGCGGATGCGCTTCACCAACTTCGCCTGCATCATCCTCCACTCACGTTTCGATGGACCCAGCCTGGAAAAATCCGAGTTTCACAACTATATCCGGGAAATGACCATGATCCGGCGCCGCTACCTGTTCTACATCATCATCGGGCCGGAATTCAACACCCTGTACAATCTGCAGGCCCTGGCCTACAGCGCCAACCTGGTGGTGAACGAAAAGGATCTGCTCCATCTGGGAATAGCCCTGCGCAAGTCCATACCCCTGTATGAAGAGCTGTTCGGCGCGTACATGGAAGAGCTGACCTCCGCCGGGCGCAGCTGACCGGCACCTTCGTTTCCCGCTCCGTCCATCATTTAACGGTGTCGCAAAAGTCCGATCTACGGCGTTGCGGGGGTTCGGTCAATGCTCGACGCGCCCGGAGCATGCACGCTCGCCCGAGACCGCCATACCCAGCCAGGTATATCGAACTTTTTGCCCTTAGCCATCGGTGGCGGATGCTCAGTGCTTTGAGTTTTGGCACGGTTAGCAATTTTCCGGCTGCGAAAGAACGGCTGGTAGGAAGAAACAGTTGTTTTTCCCTGCTAACTTTGTTATGAAAAACTTTTTGGCGCACTTGCCGCTATTCGGCAGGGGCAACTTTTTTAACCGTTAACCCGTAACAACAGAAGCGGCCGGCAACCGCCGGTCCACAGAGGAAACAAAACCCATGACAACCACTGGAACCCAGTCCGTGAAATCGGCAACAAACTCCGGCAGCGAAGAAATAAGCTTTGCTGAACTCTTTGAGCAGGAAGACCACAATACAGTCATCAACGTCGGCGAAGTCGCCATGGGCACCGTTGTCGGCATAGACAACGACATGGTGCTGATGGATGTCGGCGACAAGGCGGAAAGCTACATTTCTCTTGCCGAGTTCCGCCACGAGGACCCTGAGCGGGTCATCAAGGTCGGCGACCAGTTCGAGGTCTTCATTGAACGACGCAAGGATGAGGGCGGTCTGCAGCTCTCCCGTGAAAAGGCGATTGCCATCAAGGTCTGGGACGAAATAGCCAAAATTCAGGAAGAGGACCGGACCATCGAGGGCCGGATCGAGAGCAGGGTCAAGGGCGGCATGTCCGTCGATGTCGGCGTCCCCGCCTTCCTGCCCTATTCGCAGATCGACCTGCGGCCGGTCAAGGATCTGGACGGTCTCATCGGCCAGACCTTCGATTTCAAGGTCCTCAAGTTCAACCGCAAACGCAACAACGTGGTCATTTCCCGCCGGGCCATCCTGGAAGAGAAGCGCTCCAAGCTGCGGGAAAAGATGCGCACCTCCCTGGAAGAGGGACAGACCATTGTCGGCGCCATCACCAATATCACCGATTACGGCCTGTTCATCGACCTGGGCGGCATGGACGGCCTCTGCCATATCACCGACCTCTCCTGGGGCCGGGTGTCGCACCCCTCCAAGCTGTACAACGTGGGTGACGAAATCGAGGTCAAGGTGCTCAAGTACGACAAGGACTCCGATCGCGTTTCCCTGGGCGTCAAGCAGCTCAAGGAAGATCCGTGGGCCAAGGTGCCGGAGAAGTTCCCGGTGGGCGCCACGGTGACCGGCAAGGTCGTGTCCATCACCGATTACGGCGTCTTCGTCGAGTTGGAAGAGGGCGTTGAGGGTCTGGTCCACATCTCAGAGATGAGCTGGTCGAAGAAGCCGCGTCATCCCTCCAAGATCGTGGCCGTGGGCGACAAGATCGAAATCAAGGTCCTCAAGGTCGAAGCGGAGACCAAGCGCATCTCACTGGGCATGAAGCAGCTGCAGCCCAATCCCTGGGACGTGGTGGAAGAAAGCTACCCGGTGGGCTCGGTCATCGAAGGCAAGATCAAGAATATTACCGACTTTGGTGTCTTCATCGGTATCGAGGAGGGGATCGACGGCCTTATTCATGTTTCGGATCTCTCCTGGACCGAGCGGATCAAGCATCCTTCCGAAAAATATGCCAAGGGTGAAACCATCCGGGCCGTGGTCCTGAAGATCGACAAGGAAAACGAGCGCTTCTCCCTCGGAGTCAAGCAGCTGGAACCCGATCCCTGGGTTGCGGCGGTGAACAAGTACCCCACCGGTTCGGTCGTGGAGGGGGCGATCACCAACGTCACCGACTTCGGTATCTTTGTCCAGCTTGAGGAAGGCATCGAAGGACTGGTCCACATTTCCGAGATCAGCAAGGAAAAAATCCAGACCCCGGTGGGCATGTTCAATGTCGGCGACAGCCTCAAAACCATGGTGATCAGCGTCTCATCCGATGACCGGAAGATCGCCCTGTCCGTCAAGGCCCTGGAAGAAGGGGTCAGCAAGGAAGAGTATGAACAGAAGTCCTCTTCCCCGTCTACCTTCGGCGACCTGCTGAAGGCCGCTGCGGACGACAAAAACGAAGGGTAAGCAGTCTGAAGCCTGCGTACGTGGAAAATCCCGTACGCAGGCTCTCTTTTTATTACGCGAGAAAGGTACGCAACGATTATGCTTAAACGCGAACTGGTAAACAAAGTTGCTGAACAACTCGGCGGCTATTATAAAAAGGACGTGGCCATGACGGTGGATCTTATTCTGGAAGAGATCGCCAAGGCCCTGGTGGAAGGGCGTCGGGTGGAAATTCGCGGATTCGGCAGCTTTTCGGTCCGGACGCGGAAACCGCGCAGCACCAAGAACCCGAAGACCGGGAAAATCATGAACATCTCGGCCCGCAAGACCCTGCACTTCACCATGAGCAAGTCGCTCAAGGAGGCTCTCATCGCCAAAAACTGAGCGGGTCGCAAAACTCAACAACCGCCTGCCTTTGCAACTCCGGGTCAGGGGTTGGCCGACCTCGCCCACCAGTATTGGCGATTCCGGCGATAATTCGATCGGATCGGCTGCCGGTTGTTGCAATGACCGAACCGGTGACAGCGTCACGCGTCACCGGTTTTTTTTATTGTGCAGCACCGAAACAGGATTGGCTACAGAAAGAGTGCGGGATCTCCCTTGCCTGAGCGCAGAATCTCGGGACGGTCGTCGATGAGGGAAACCACGGTGGAGGGATTGGGAATGATCTGGCCGCCCTCGATGATCAGATCGATTTGATTGCAGAACAGGTCATTGACGTCATAGCCGTCCAGCGGGACATGATCTCCGTCCTCGCGCACCGCGCTGGTGTTGAGAACGGGGTTGCCCAGGCCCTTGATCAGGGCGAGGCAGATGGCATGGTCCGGCACCCGGATGCCCACGGTTTTCTGCCGGGTGAGCATGATTTTCGGCACCAGCTTGGTACCGGAGAGGACGAAGGTATAGGGACCGGGCAGGCATTTGCGCATCATACCGTAGGCCGTATTGCCTACATGGCTGTATTCGCTGATGTTTTTCAGGTCGGAGCACATAAAGCTGAAGGGCTTGTGCTTGGGGCGGTTTTTGATCTGGTAGACGCGCTTCACCGCCTTCTGGTTGAAAATATCGCAGCCGATTCCGTACATGGTGTCCGTCGGATAGCAGATCACGCCGCCCCTCTTCAATACCTCGACGGCCTGATCGATCAGGCGCTGCTGCGGATTGTACGGATTGATTTCCAGAATTTGTGCCATTGCGTATTCCCGACTTTGCTGAAGGTACCCCAGTAAAGCAGGAAATTCCCTGAAACGCCACCAGAATTTTTCAGGCGGGCAACCGGCGTTCCCCGGCCGCCTCGGGGTTCATTTCCCGTTTTCTTTTGGCCCTTGACATGCTACATTGTAAAATACAACTCATTCCCATCAACCACGAAGAGGAAGTACCATGTTCGACACGGACATCCCCCCGGCCTATACCTTTGACGATGTTCTGATGCTCCCCTGCGCCTCCGAAGTGCTCCCTTCCGAGGTGTCCCTGGCCACCAGGCTGACCGACGCCATCACCCTCAACGCCCCGCTGGTCAGCGCGGCGATGGACTCGGTCACCGAGCACCAGACCGCCATTGCCATGGCCCGGGAAGGCGGGATCGGCATCATCCACAAAAACATGAGCACGTCGAACCAGGCCATCGAGGTGGAGCGGGTCAAGAAATCCGAGTCCGGGATGATCATCGACCCGGTGACCGTGACCGAAGAGCAGAGCGTCGGCGAGGTCCAGGCGGTCATGCGCAACTACAAAATCTCCGGCCTGCCTGTCCTGCGCGGCGACAAGCTGGTGGGCATCGTCACCAACCGCGACCTGCGCTTCGTCTCGGACGACAACCTGCGGGTCAAGGATGTGATGACCAGCAAAAACCTGGTCACCGCGCCGGTGGGCATCAGCCTGGAGCATTCCAAGGCCCTGCTCCACGAGCACCGGATCGAAAAGCTGCTGGTGGTGGACGATCAGGGCAGCCTCAAGGGCCTGATCACCATCAAGGACATTGAAAAAATCAAAAAATACCCGGATGCGGCCAAGGACGGCATCGGCCGCCTGCTCGCCGGCGCGGCCCTCGGGGTCGGCGCGGATATGATGACCCGCGCCGAGGCCCTGGTCAGGGTTAAGGTGGACGTGGTGGTGCTCGATTCGGCGCACGGCCATTCCGCCGGCATCATCCGGGCGCTCCGGGAGATAAAAAGCGCCTGGCCCGACCTGCCGGTCATCGCCGGCAACGTGGCCACCGCCGAAGGGGCCCGCGACCTGATCAAGGCCGGGGCCAACGGGGTTAAGGTCGGCGTCGGACCGGGCTCCATCTGCACCACCCGCATCGTCGCCGGGGTCGGCGTGCCGCAGCTCTCCGCCCTGAAAAACTGCGTGGAGGAAGCTCGCAAGCACGGTATCCCGATCATCGCCGACGGCGGCATCAAATATTCCGGCGACATCTGCAAGGCCATCGGCATCGGCGCGCACACGGTGATGATCGGCTCGCTCTTCGCGGGCACCGATGAAACTCCCGGCGAAACCTTCCTGTTCCAGGGCCGCAAATACAAGGGGTACCGGGGCATGGGCTCACTGGGCGCCATGAACCAGGGAAGCAAGGACCGCTACTTCCAGGAGGGAGCGGGCTCCTCCAAGCTGGTTCCCGAGGGAATCGAGGGCAAAGTGCCCTATCGGGGCCCGCTGTCCGAGATGGTCTACCAGCTGCTCGGCGGCCTGCGCTCGGGCATGGGCTATATCGGCGCCGCCTCCATCGAGGAGCTGCACAAGCGGGCCCGGTTTGTCCGGATCTCGCCCGCCGGTCTGCGCGAATCGCACGTCCATGACGTGATCATCACCCGCGAGGCCCCCAACTACCGAACCGAAGGCCTGTAAGCCCGCCAACCCTACTACCAGGACCAGCGACCATGTCTGAGCACAGCGAAAAAATCATCATTCTGGATTTCGGTTCCCAGACCACCCAGCTCATCGCCCGCCGCATCCGTGAGCAGAAGGTCTACAGCGAGATTCATCCCTACAACCTCAGCCTGGACCGATTGCAGGCGATGCAGCCCTCGGGGATCGTCCTCTCGGGCGGGCCGGCCAGCGTCTATGACCATGACGCGCCGATCAGCGATCCCGGACTTTTTGAGCTCGGCATCCCGGTGCTGGGCATCTGCTACGGGGCACAGTTGATGATGCAGCAATTGGGCGGCCGGGTGGAAAAGGCTGAGCACCGCGAATTCGGCAAGGCGGAGCTGGATATCCTCTACACCGGCGGCATCTTCGCCGGCATGGAAACCGCGCCGGCCAAGTACCAGGTCTGGATGAGCCACGGCGACAGGGTGGAAGAGGCGGCCCCCGGCTTTGTCGCCACCGCCACCAGCGGCCATTCGCCCTTTGCCGCCCTGCGCCACGAAAGCAAACCCTTCGTCGCGGTGCAGTTTCACCCGGAGGTGGCGCATACCCTGATCGGCACCGATGTCCTGCGCAATTTCATTTTCGGCCTGTGCAACTGCCATCCCGAATGGACCATGCACTCGTTCATCGACACCACGATAAAAAAGATTCAGGCCAAGGTCGGCGGCGGGCAGGTGATCTGCGCGCTGTCCGGGGGCGTGGACTCGTCGGTGACCGCCGCCCTGGTCCATCGGGCCATCGGTGACCAGCTGACCTGTATCTATGTCAACAACGGCCTGATGCGCACCGGCGAGACGGAAAGCGTCCTGCGCTTCTTCCGGCAGAAAACCCATCTGCGGGTCATTGACGTGGACGCCACCACCTATTTCCTGGAACGGCTCAAGGGCGTGGTCGATCCGGAGGAAAAACGCAAGCGCATCGGTTACGGCTTCATCGAGATCTTCGAAAAGGAGGCCCGTGAACTGGGGGCGGTGAAGTATCTGGCCCAGGGCACCCTGTACCCCGACGTCATCGAATCCGTGGTCTTTCACGGCAAGGCGCCCATCAAGTCGCACCATAACGTGGGCGGCCTGCCGGAGCGCATGCAGCTCGATCTGATCGAGCCCCTGCGCGAGCTGTTCAAGGACGAGGTGCGGGAACTGGGCCTGGAGCTCGGCCTGCCCGAGGAGGCCATCTTCCGTCAGCCCTTCCCCGGCCCGGGCCTGGGCATCCGGATCATGGGCGAGGTGAGCGCCGAGCGCCTCTTCATCCTGCGCCAGGCCGATGTCATCGTCCTGGAGGAGATGAAGAATTCCGGCTGGTACCGCAAGGTCTGGCAGTCGTTCGCCGTGCTGCTGCCCATCCAGACGGTGGGGGTCATGGGCGACGGCCGCACCTATGAAAACGTGATCGCACTGCGCTGCGTGGACAGCCGGGATGCAATGACCGCCGACTGGTCGCGGCTCCCCTATGATCTGCTCGGCCGTATCTCCAACCGGATCATCAACGAGGTGCGGGGAGTAAACCGGGTGGTCTACGACATCTCTTCCAAGCCGCCCAGCACCATCGAATGGGAGTAACAGCCCATGTGGAAGGTGTCCATCATTCGGGAGCGGTGCACCGATTGCGGCGAATGCCTGGACGCCTGTCCTGGCGAAGTCTATGAACTGAGAGCGGGCAGGATCGAGGTCGCCCATCCGGACGAATGCCACGGCTGCCATACCTGCGAGGCGGTCTGCCCACAGGAGGCCTGCTCCATCGAAGAAGAATAGCAGGTTCCTCTCCCCCTCACCTCATCCTGAACCCGCCTCGCAATGCCTCTGAAACTGCGCATCAGTAACGGTGATTGCAACCGGATGCGGAACATGCCGGGGTCGGAAGCACGGATAACGCGCTTCCGACAACTGTAGGAGGAATACCCATGGAAAATTTCGTCGATTATCTGAACCTTGCCAAAAAATGGCTCGCCTCGTTCGGTCCGAACATCCTGATGGCCATCGCCATTCTCCTGGTCGGCCGCTGGCTGGTGCACTGGCTGACCCATTTTGCCAAGAAAGGGCTCAAGCGGGCCGGCATGGAAGACACCCTGGTCCGTTTTCTGGAAAAACTCATCTACTATACCCTGCTGGTCGCGGTCCTGCTGGCCGCCGCGGATCAAATCGGCATCCAGACGACCTCCTTTCTCGCCATTCTCGGCGCCGCCGGCCTGGCCGTCGGCCTGGCGCTCAAGGACTCGCTGGCCAATTTCGCCTCGGGCATCATGCTGATCCTTTTCCAACCCTTCAAGGTGGGCGATGCAGTCACCGCCGCCGGGGTTTCCGGAACGGTGGAGCGGATCGACATCTTCCACAGCATCATCAACACCTGGGACAACCAGAAGATCATCGTTCCGAACAGCTCCATTACCAACGATCTGATCATCAATATCAATGCCAATCCGACCCGGCGCATCGACCTGGTCATCGGCATCAGCTATGACGACGACGTGCGGAAGGCCAAGGAGATCCTGCGCCAACTGGTCGAATCGGACCCGCGCATTCTCGCCGATCCGGCCACCACCATCGCCCTGGCCGAATTTGCCGATTCCAGCGTCAACCTGGTGGTCCGGCCCTGGGTGAACACGGCGGAGTACTGGGATGTCCGCTTCAACCTGCTGGAACGGATCCAGGAGGCCTTTGCCGAGCAGAACATCACCATCCCCTATCCCCAGCGTGATGTTCATCTCTACCACCATGGCCGGGAAGTGAAGGCTTGCCAGGAAGGTCAGGCATGAGAATTCCCTACTATCATGTGGATGCCTTTACCGGCCGGATCTTTGCCGGCAACCCGGCCGGGATCTGCCTGCTTGATTCCTGGCCGGACGATGCGCTGTTGCAGAACATTGCCGCGGAAAATCACCTGCCGGAAACCGCCTTTGTCGTCGCGGACGGAGAGGTCTTTGCCCTGCGCTGGTTTTCCCCGCGCATGGAGATCGACCTGTGCGGCCATGCCACCCTGGCCGCGGCCCATGTCCTGCATCTGACGGGCCTGGTCCCCGTCGGCCCGATCCGATTCTCCACCAGCAGCGGCCCCCTGCGCGTGGAGAAACAGGACGATCTTCTGCTCCTGGATTTTCCTGCGCGGCCGGCCGCGGCCTGTCAACCGCCGCCCGAACTCGTGCGGGGTTTGGGTGCGCAACCGCTGGAGGTGTACAAGGCCCGGGACTATCTCGCCGTCTTTGCCCGGGAAGAGGAAATCATTGCCCTGGCCCCAGATTTTTCCAGGCTGGCCGGCCTGGACTGCCTCGGGGTCATTGCCACCGCCCCGGGCCGGGAGGCGGATTTCGTTTCGCGTTTTTTCGCCCCCCGGGCCGGCATCCCGGAAGACCCGGTCACCGGTTCTTCGCACTGCACGCTTATCCCGTACTGGGCGGCCCGCACCGGCAAGGACCGGCTGACAGCGCGCCAGCTCTCTGCCAGGGGCGGGGAATTGTCTTGTGAGCACCATGGGGATCGGGTCCGCATCGGCGGACACGCGGTCCTCTACCTGACCGCCATCCTTGATCTGTAGGTCGATTGTCCGACCCTCTTTCCTGCTCAGCAGAGGCGGGATATCCCGGGTCTACTCCTCCTCGCCTTCCTCCGGTGCATCCTCCCGGGCAAGATCCACATCGACGAGGAAATCGTCGGTGAGCCAGTCCCGGCCCACGAGGAGCTTGTGCTTCATTTTGGAACGATCCCGAAGGTTGACGAGGATGGACTTGCGGACACCCTCAGCCGCCAGGGTCAGCCGGACCATGTACCGCTTCTCCCGGCCCTGGGCGTTGAGCACGGTCTGCACCTTGGCGATTTCCGCAGTCATTCTCTTGTATTCGCCGTTCGAGGCAATGGTCAGGAAATTGATGGTCTTGCCGACATTCTCCAGGGGATCATCGGATTCATTGTGGATCAGGTAATCGGTGGCATGGAGGGAGGTGGTGGTGGCGCCGGTGTCGACCCGGGCGAGAAAATCAAGCTCCAGGCCCTCGACATGGACCCAGCACTCCTGGCCGATGATCTTCTTGTCCGCGCAGGGAGAGTCGGCCCGAAGGGAAAATGGCTGCAACAGGCAGAGCAGGAGGGCCGCAACAAGGCCCAGCCCCTTGACCGTTCGTCCCCGGCCCTTTTTTCTCATGGCATTACCCCTACACCCTGTGCCTGCTTGCGCGGTTTCCTTTGCCGTTCTTATACCGAAATGTATTGTACCAATTTTTTTTCTTCAGTAAAATCAAAACCCGACTCGACCTGAAAAGCGGATGAGCGGAATCGGACTTTCCGAATCGACAACGGGGGGGGCGGCTCCCAAACAAAGGCGCTTTCCCGGGACGGATGCCCGAAGGCAGGATTGTTGTAAAGGTATCAACAGGTCGGGATTGTCCTTTTTTCTGTAATTTCTCTTGCCGTAGCGAACACAATGTGGTACATTTGAACACAGGCAAATCTCCATAATCAACAGGCTGACGATGGACAAGGAAAAATTTTCTAAAGCAAGGGCCGCGCTCGGAAAAACCCAGAAAGAACTCGGGACTCTCCTCGGGGTTTCCCTGAAGGCCGTGCAGAGCTATGAGCAGGGCTGGCGCCCCGTTCCCCTCCATGTCGAGCGGCAGCTCTATTTCCTGCTGATCAACCAGCGCAAGGATGATCCCGCGAGGCGCAAAGACTGCTGGGTCCAGAAAAAGTGCGAGTTCAAGAAGGACTGTCCGGCATGGGAGTTTCAGGCCGGGCACCTCTGCTGGTTTCTCAGCGGTACCCATTGCGAATGCGGTGCGGACAAGGACTGGAAGGATAAAATGGAGGTATGCCGCAGCTGCGAAGTCCTTTCCTCACTGCTCTGACGGCCCGGCCGGGCTTTTTGGGGTCGGCTGTTTTCTTATTGCCGCACCACTTCCTCTTTTCAGACAAACGCTTTCATTTCGGTGAGCTTCCGGTTTACGCCCTCTCGCCTTTGTGATAGGCTTGCCGATATTTTTCGTCCGCGGAATTCCATTTATTATTCGTGATGCTTCGCACCGCCCAGCCATGACCAGGGAACCAATCGGCGTCGCCATGAGCGGCGGGGTGGACAGCTCGGTGACCGCTGCTCTTCTCCTGCGACAGGGCCATGCGGTGCACGGCTTTTACATGAAATTGCCGCTCGGCGGCAACAGGGAGCAGATCCAGCGGGTAGAACGTTTGGCGGACCGCCTGCGCATTCCCCTGCAGGTCATCGACCTGCGCGATTTGTTTTCCAGGACCGTGATCAGCTACTTTGTCGAAACCTATCTGCACGGTTGCACCCCAAACCCCTGCGTGATCTGCAACGAACAGGTGAAGTTCGGGGCGCTGCTTCAGGAGATGCGGGTTCGGGGAATGGAACGGATGGCCACCGGCCATTACGCCCGCCTCACCCGGACCGATGCCGGCGTGCCGGTTCTACGCCGGGGCCTGGACCCCAAAAAGGATCAGTCCTACTTTCTCTGTCGCCTGGCTCCGGAAACTCTTTCCCGCCTGATCCTGCCGCTGGGCGAGCACCGCAAGGACGAGGTCTACCGGCTTGCCGGGGAGATGGGCATAAGCGGAGCGCACGGTCCGGAAAGTCAGGATGTCTGTTTTCTCGCGGGCACCAGCGTGGCGGACTTTATTACAGCCCAGGGTGTGGCGGACCAGCCCGGCGAGATCGTCACCACCGGGGGGACGGTCATTGGCCGTCACCGCGGCCTCTGGCACTATACAGTGGGACAGCGACGGGGGCTCAACCTGCCGGACGCCTCCCCCTGGTATGTGCATAAGCTGGATGCCCGGCGGAACCGGCTGGTCGTCTGCAAGAACGAGCTGCTGCTGACCCGCCTGACGACCCTCAGCGAGGTCCGCTGGCAGGGGATGGCACCGGAGTTGCCCTGGCAGGGCCTGGTCCAGATCCGCGGTCGCCACACCCCTGCCCCGGCGCTGCTTTCCCAAGCCGGCGCGGACCAATGGCAACTTTCCTTCCACCGGCCGCAGCGGGCGGTCACCCCTGGCCAGTTCGCCGTGTTCTACGAGGACGACGCGGTGCGCGGCAGCGGGCTCATCAATGCGGCTGACCCTGACCCTGCGAGTATTGCCCCATGATAAAAATCGCCATCGCCACCCTGGGCTGCAAGGTCAACCAGTTCGAGTCCGCCTCCTTCGCCTCCTCCTTTGCCGAGGCCGGATGTGAACTGGTCCCCTTCAGCTCCCCGGCGGATGTTTATGTGATCAACACCTGCGCGGTTACCGGGCGGGCCGGCCAGCAGTCGCGCCAGCTCATCCGCCGGGCGCTCAAGACCAATCCCGCCGCCCGGCTGGTGATCACCGGCTGCTACGCCCAGATGGCTCCGCAGAACATCCTCGATCTCACCGACCAGCCCCTGTGTCTGGTCGGCAACGGCAACAAGCACCTGGTGGTCCCCGCGGCCCTGGCGGAAAACCCCTGCGAGCTGCGTATCCTCATGGACAACGTGGGCCGGAAAAAGGAGATCACTCCCCTGCCGGTCACCCGGTTCCCTGACCGCACCCGGGCCTTCCTCCGCATCCAGGATGGCTGCAACAATTTCTGTTCCTATTGCATCGTTCCCTACACCAGGGGCCGCAGCCGCAGCCTCCCCCTGGCGCAGGTACTGGAGCAGACAGCAACCTTTGCCAGCCAGGACTACCGGGAGATCGTGATCACCGGCATCAATGTGGGCAAATACGGCCAAGACCTGGCCGAGGGTGTGAATCTGGTTTCCCTGCTTGCCAAGCTCTGCCGGGATTTTCCGGGAATACGCTTCCGCCTCAGTTCCGTGGAACCCACCGAGGTGGATGAGCCGTTGCTGGCCCTTCTGGCCGGGCAGCAAAACTTCATGCCCCACCTGCATATCCCCTTGCAGAGCGGCGACGACACGGTCCTGCGGAACATGAACCGCCGCTACCGCGCCGCCGATTTCAGCCGGGTGGTCGAGCTGGTCCACCAGGCTGCGCCCCACGCCGCCATCGGCTGCGACATCCTGAGCGGCTTTCCCGGCGAGACCGACGCCGCCCACGCCAACACCCGCGATCTGCTCGCCGGGTTGCCCGTCACCTACCTGCACGTCTTCCCCTACTCCCGGCGCACCGGTACCCCGGCCGCGGCCATGCCCGATCAGGTTCCCACCTTCGCGAAAAACGAACGGGTTGCTGCGTTGCGCGACCTCGACCGCTGCAAACGCGAAGCGTTTTCCCGTCGCCACCTGGGCAGCCGCCAGCGGATCCTGGTGGAGCGGCACAACAGCAAAACCGGCCTGCTCCAGGGCTTCTCCGAAAATTACCTGCCGGTGGTCTTTGAGGGTCCGGCGGAGCTAGCGGGAACGGTGGTCACCGTGCGGCTTGCGCGGCTGACAGATGGTGTGATTTTTGGCCGCATGACATAGTCCCGCCTTGAGATAATCCCTGGAACCAGGTAAAGTCTGAAACCTGACCCGAAAAATAAACGGCACCTTTTCCATGACTGACAACATGACGTACTTGACGGTGCCGCATAGTTTCCGTTGCCGCAATATTTCGTACCTGCATGCTTGGAGAGATAATCGCCATCGGCGATGAGCTGACCTCGGGGCGCATCGTCAACACCACCAGCGGCTTTGCCGCCGGCCAGCTTTTTGCCGCCGGGCATGAGATCTTTGCCATGCAGACCATCGGCGACAGTCCGGAGCTGATTGGCGAGGCCCTGATGCGGGCCATCCGGCGGGTGGACTTCGTCATCGTCACCGGCGGGCTGGGCGCAACCAGCGACGATCTGACCAATGAGGCGGTGGCCGTTGCCCTGCACCGGCCCATCACCCTGCACCGGGAGATTCTGGATCAGATCCGGCCGCATCTGCAGGGGGCCGCCAATGACCGACAACGTCTGGAAAAGCTTGCCTGGCTGCCCGAAGGCGCCGAGGTTCTGAACGCGCATTCCAGAATGGCCGGCTATCTGCTGGTGTACGACCACAAGCCCATTTTTTTCCTGCCCGGCATCCCGGGACAGATGAAGGAACTTTTTGTCGAGCATGTGCTCCCCTGCCTGGCGGGCTGGTCCGCGGATGACCGGCATGCCGTTCGCCAGCGGGTATACCGCACCTTCGGCATGACCGAAAACATGGTCAATCAGAGGCTGCGGGAGATCGAAAAGACGCCGCAGCTGAAGATCGGCTATTATCCGGTGGACAGCGAGGTCCATGTCAGCCTCACCGTGCTGGGCCAGGACCCGGTGCAATCCGATACGCTCTTCCGGCAGGCGGACGAAGCGATCACCGCCGCGCTGGGCGATGTGATCTACGGTCACAACCTCTACAGCATGGGGGCGGTGGTGGGCGAGTTGCTCCGCCACCGGGGACTTCGGCTGGCGGTGGCGGAATCCTGCACCGGGGGGCTCGTGGCCAGCAAGATCACCGAGGTGGCCGGCAGCTCCCAGTGGTTTGTCGGTGGAGTGATCACCTATTCCAATGACCTGAAAGAGCGGCTGCTTGGGGTGGATTCCGCCCTGCTGGCGGGTTTCGGCGCGGTCAGCGCGCAGGTAGCCCGGGCTATGGCCCAAGGGGTCCAGGCCCGCACCAGCGCCGAGGTAAGCGTGGCGATCACCGGCATCGCCGGCCCATCCGGCGGGACACCGGAGAAACCGGTGGGAACCGTCCATTTCGGTTTGTCGGTAAACGGTGAGGTTACCGCCGCGCAACGACTCTTCAGCGGCAGCCGAAAAGAAATTCAGGAAATTTCCGCCCAGACCGCCCTTGATCTGGTGCGGCGGGCATTGCAGGAGATATGAGGCAAGTCGCCCCGCCTGCTCTCCTCCCGAGACGAGCAGGCGGTGCGCAAAGAAAATGAATAATAAGATATTGCGATACTGGTCGGATTGTGAGTAAAGTGCCTTCCAAACAGACGAGCTTGACAACAACGAAGGAGAACATCATGGCGGGAGCAGCTGCGGACATCGAGGCAGGCAGGATCAAAAGTGTGGATAACGCCATCGTCCAGATACAGCGTCAGTTCGGCAAGGGCTCGATCATGCGCCTGGGCGAGCATGTGCAGGAGAAGATTCCGGTCATCCCCACCGGCGCCATCAGCATCGACATCGCCCTGGGCGTCGGCGGTCTCCCCCGGGGCCGGGTCACCGAAATCTTCGGGCCGGAGTCCTCGGGCAAGACAACGCTCGCCCTGCACGCCATCGCCGAGGCGCAGCGCCGGGGGGGCACCGCCGCCTTCATCGATGCCGAACATGCCCTGGATACCGCCTATGCGGATCGGTTGGGGGTGGATACCAACAACCTGCTGATCTCCCAGCCCGATTTTGGCGAACAGGCGCTGGAGATCTGCGAGATCCTAATGCGCAGCGGCGGGGTGGACATCATCGTCATCGACTCGGTGGCCGCCCTGGTCCCCCGGGCGGAGATCGACGGCAATGTCGGCGATCAGCACGTCGGCCTGCAGGCCCGGCTCATGTCGCACGCCATGCGCAAGTTCACCGGCGTGCTCAAGCGAACCAACACCGTACTGATCTTCATCAATCAGATCCGGATGAAGATCGGGGTCATGTTCGGCAACCCGGAAACCACTCCGGGCGGCAACGCCCTCAAATTTTACAGCTCCATCCGGCTGGACATCCGCAAGATCAGCCAGATCAAAGAGGGCCAGGATTCCATCGGCAACCGGACCAAGGTCAAGGTGGTCAAAAACAAGGTGGCTCCCCCCTTCAAAACCGCAGAATTTGACATCATTTACGGGGAGGGCATCTCCAGGGCCGGCGATCTGCTGGATCTGGGGGTGGAGATGGGCATCGTCGACAAGAGCGGCGCCTGGTACGCCTACCAGGACGAGCGGATCGGCCAGGGCCGGGAAAACGCCAAAACCTTCCTCAAGGAGCATCCGGCCATGGCCGCGGATATCGAGAACAAGATCCGCGCGGCCTTCGACCTCACCGATGTGGACACGGTCAGCGCCCCGCCCGGGAACAAGGACAGCAATTGAGCGGGCCGCAATAGATTCCCGCGGCAGCCCCCTACCGTCCATCCTTTTTCCCTGGGTTCACGACGCGTCTTTACCCCTTTCTTTAAAACAACGCGCCCCGGTCATCGTTCTCGATGACCGGGGCGCGTTTCCTTCTCCTGCGAAGCGGTTCTTCAGGTCAGCTGACCGTGATCTTCTTCTGCTTGGTCTCCTTGGTCTTGGGCACCCGGACCTCCAGCACGCCGTCCTTGAACGAGGCCCTAGCCTTGTCGCCGTTCACGTTGTCCGGCAGGCGGAAACTCCTGGTAAAAGAGCCGTAGGAACGCTCGATCCGGTGATAGTTCTTCTTCTCGACCTTTTCCTCCTGCTTTTTCTCGCCGGTGATGGTAAGGGTATTCTCGGTGATGGTGACATTCAGATTCTCTTTGCTGATCCCGGGCAGTTCAGCCTTGACCACCATATCGCCACCCTCTTCAAAAATATCGACCGAAGGTGAAACTTCACCCATCCCGGGAACTTCACGGAACGGCCACGGCTGGTTCATCAGCGAAAAGGGATGCCGGAAGAACCGGTCGAAATAACGCTCCATCTCCCCAAAATAGGTATCCGGCCGCGTCTCTTCCTTGGTTACCAGTTCGGTTTTTTGCTTCTTGTCCGTCATAGCGCACCTCCTTTGCTTTTCTCAATCAGCACCGACCCATTCAACAATTACCTCTTGTAATTAAAATATTATGCCTGGACCCCCTCCTTGTCAAGTCTTCGATACTATTGTTCTTTCATTATTTTTGTCTTGCCGGCCAGCCCGAATATCGCTATCATGCGGCTTGAATGGGCAACCAAACAACGCGGGCCAATATCGTGGAAATCATCCTCATCGCGGCCATGGCCGCCAACCGGGTCATCGGAAACAACAACCGGATTCCCTGGCATCTACCGGAAGAGCTGAAGCGGTTCAAAACGGTCACCTGGGGCCATCCTCTGCTCATGGGCCGCAAAACGCACGAGTCCATTGGCAGGCCTCTACCCGGACGCCGCAACATCGTGGTCACCCGCAACCGGAAATACGAGGCTCCAGGCTGCGAGGTCGTCCACTCTCTGGAACAGGCCTATGCCCGCTGTAAAGATGAAGCAAAGGTCTTCAACATCGGCGGCGAGCAATTGTACCGCCAGGGCCTGGACCGGGCGGACACCCTGCTCCTCACCGTGCTGGAGGAACCCGTAGCGGGGGACGCCTATTTTCCTGAAATACCTCCGGAACGGTTCACCCTGGTTGGCCGGCAAGAGATTGAGGCCGCCCTTCCGTACTCAATTCTCACCTATCGCCGATCAGCCATGCGAGTTGATCAGGAATGAACCAAAGGGACATATCGACTTTTCTTGACTTCTCCCCACTTTTTTCCATAGAATATACTAATAAGAAGGTGAAGGAGGATCGTTTTTCTCTTTTTCACCGTCACAACCATAACCAGGGAGGATACCTATGGATTGCAAGGACCTGAAGAAACTCCTAGCCGGTCTGGGGGTCGCCGGTCTGATCAGCGCCGGCGGCGTAACCCTGCCCGGCGCCCATGCGGCAGGCAACAGCGGCTGAGGGGCCAAACCCGGCGCAGGTAGCGC
>QZJD01000082.1 GCA_003604995.1 Desulfobulbus sp.
GGTTTGAGCTGCATGCCTGCACCGACATCACCGGCTTCGGCATCCTCGGCCATCTGCTGGAAATGGCTGTGGGCAGCGGCACTTCCATCGCGCTTCACTACTCGGCCCTGCCTTTCTACGGCGGGGCGCTGGAGATGTATCAAAAAGGGGAGAGCACGGGCAGCAACAAGCCCAATCGCGCCCTGGTGGCCCGGCATGCGGTGGAGATGCGCGTCGCATTGGCCTCGGCAGCGGAGGAACTCCTCTACGATCCGCAGACCTCGGGCGGTCTGGTGCTGGCCGTCCCGGAAGGGCAGGCGACGCAACTGGTGAATGCGCTCTGCGCGGCGGGAGTGAACGTTGCCGTGCGGATCGGTTCGGTCGACAAAGGGCCGGCGGGGATCGTGGTGGAGGAATAGGCCGGTTTTCCCGCCGTTGGTTTCGGTTCGGGGCGCATCTCTCGTATCGACTCCGACCTCCGCCCTGCATGTATGTGTTCAGCCGGTCGGCAGGATTTTTCAGCGTTCTGCTACCAGCCGCCGCCGCCCCCCCCGCCGCCGCCCCCGCCGGATGAGCCGCCCCCGCCGCTGCCCGAGCTTGAGCCCGGCGCGGTGGATGAGGAGGAAATGGACGCGGCCAGGGAGGAGCCGAGGCTTGCGGCCAGGCTGTTGGAGGAGAAGGGACCGTGCCCGGTGTACCAGGTGGGGCGGTGGCCGCCCTCTTTGCCGGCCTGGGCCAGGATGTCGTTGAACTGTTCGCTCCATTCCTGTTCCACGTCCAGGGCCAGTGCCCAGGGCAGGAACCGTTCAAAAAGTTCCGGAGTCTTTTCCGGCGGGTTCAGCAGGTTGAGCCGGTCCTTTTCCGCCACGGACAGATACATTTTCAGGCCCTCCAGTTCGTCCATGACCTTGCGGCCTAGCACGGTGGGAGCCTTGAGCAGGTGGTAGAACACAATGTTGAGGCCGAGCACCGCCAAAAGGCCGGCCACGGCGATCAGGGAGCTGGCGCCGACCAGGACAATAAAGCCGAATACCCAGCCTGCCAGGAAGGGGAGGGCGAAAATGGTTGAGCCGACCGCCGCGCCCTTGGCGGCGAAGCCCCCGGAAGCGGCGGCCCGCCAGGCATTGACCGCTTGGATGAGCAGAACGTAGCAACCGACACTCCAGCCGGAGAGCCATATCCCCATGAATCCGGCCGTCTCTTTTTCCGGAGCGCCGATGAGAATGGTCAGGACGGCCAACAGGGTAATCCCCAGCCCCGGCAGCAGGTAGATACGGTTGCGCTTGAAATGCAGGGCCTCGAAGCCGTCGCGCAGATTCCTGTCCAGGGCGGTGATCGCCTTCCGGATGACCGCGTGATTGCTCTGCTTCAGGGTGACGGCGTCGTTGTTGCCCAAGAGGGCGTCCATGATCTTTTGTTCGCCGGCGGACATCGGCTCCTGGCGACGGTCCATGATCCGCTTCAGAGTAAAGGTCTTCTTGTCGTCGATGATCGCGAGGTGTTTCTTGACCGCCATATTGACCAGGGCGCATGCAAAAGCCTTGTGGTCGAATCCCATGTGTGTGACGAAGCGGGCCGCCGCCGGAGTGAATCCGTCCGGCGGGACGAAGCGGGGGATGATGGTGCCGGGGGCAGGATCTCGACCGACCCGGCTCCAGACAACCAGGTAATAGGCAAGCAGGAGCAGGAGGCCGACGCCGGCGATCAGGGTATCCAGGTTGTCCTTAATAAGGATGGCGGCCTTGTCCGCCGGGGCGGGTTCGGCGACCACTCCCTTGGGCCAGGCAACAGCCACGGTGAGCCCTTCGCGCGGCGCCAGAGGTGCGGTGGTGCGGAAACTGATCCCGTCGCTTCCCTTGACGGTCACTTCGGCCTCGCTGGCGGTCGAGCCCTGAGGGCCGGTGTACATCGCATGCTGGAGGATCGGCGTCCCCTCGGGCAGGACAATCGTCGCTCCGGCGCTGTCGATGGGAAAGGACCAGCCGTTGCCGGTTACGTTCCAGTACAGTTCGTCATAGTTCTTGAAGAAGCCGATCTGGCGGGTGGTTTGATAGGTGAGGGTATAGATGTAGGGGCCGGGTTCGAGGAAGACGTCTTCCTTGCCCATATAGACCCGAACGCCGTTGCGCATTTCCTGCAGGTGAAACGGCTCGGGGCGGCCGTCACGTTTCACGGCTAGGGGGGTGAAGCCGACCCGGTAGCGCCGGCCGCTCCGGTCTTTGTAAGTGGTCGGAAAGTCCCGGTAGATGCCCCGCCTGATTTCACTGCCCTCGGCAATGACCGAAATCGTCTCGCTGACCGTGAGCACCCCGTTTTCTTGTACGACGATCCTGCTGTCGAAGCTGGTGATCCGCTCCGCCGCCCCGACCTGGCCGCAGAGGGCTTGAAACAAGATCAGAAAGAGGAAAAGATGTCGCCACAAGGAATTACGCATAGGGTTACTGCCGGTTGATGCCGCTGAAGTCCACTTTGGGAAGCGCCCGGTCCGCCTCGTCTTCGATCTCGAAGAACTCCGCCTTGCTGAAATTGAACATGCCGGCGACTATGGAGTTGGGGAAGGTCTCTATGCCGACGTTCAGGTTGCGCACGGTGCCGTTGTAGTAGCGCCGGGCCATCTGGATTTCGTTCTCCAACTGGGCGAGCTGGGCCTGCAGATCGAGGAAGTTCTGGTTGGCCTTCAGTTCCGGGTAGTTTTCCGCCACAGCGAACAGCGCGCCAAGGCTCCTGGTGAGGGCCGATTCGGCGGCGATTTTGTCCCCGACCGTGGAGGCGTTCATGGATTGCGCCCGCAGGTTGGTGACCTGTTCGAGGACGCCTCGTTCATGGCCCATGTAGCCCTTGACCGATTCCAGCAGGTTGGGAATGAGGTCCGAACGCCGCTTGAGCTGGACATCAATGCCGCTCCAGGCCTCCTCCTTCATGTTGCGGAGCTTGATCAGGTTGTTGTAGACGGCGATGCCCCACAGGGCCAGGGCCGCGGCCACGGCAAGAATCGACAGGAGTGAGACCAGCATGGGCGCTCCGGAGTTGAGGTTGACGGACTTTCGGAAAAAAGGGCGTCCGGATTGAAAAACAGTATAGCAGAAACGCGACCCTCTGGCAAAATCAGACCGCTGGTGCTACGGTAGCGGGAAGCGATGTTGTATGAAAAATCTGAGACAGGAGAGCCTCTTGCAAAATGAATGTCGTCGCGAGATCGAGAGAAAAATATTCTGGGCAAGGATGAGTTGTGAAATCGCCCGGAAGCGTAGCAGCGCTCCGTTGAGGACGATTTCCCAGGGAAGACGCCGCCCAGGATGTTTTTAGCCGATCGGAGTAGATAGTCATTTTGCAAGAGGCTCAGGAGGAACCGATGATCGATGTTCGCCTGGATATGCTCGGGCTTGCGGCAGATTTCGACGACTACCGGCAGCTGACCCGATTGCTGGCGGAAAAAGACAACCCGGACACCAGCCTGGTCGCCTGGGCGGATCGGGGACGGGCCACTTTTTCCCCGAGCTGCGTCCGCTGCCAGATCGGCGAGGAGCCGGGCTGGGAGGTCTACGGCCGCAATCACGGCGGCCGTCTGCGCTTTTCCGTGAACAGCGACGCGTATGTGTTTATTTATTCTTGAGCCTCTTTCAAAATGAACGACGTCGCGAGATCGAGCAAAATATTTTCTGGGCAAGGAAGACGCCGTCCAGGAGATTTTTAGCCGATCGGAGCAGGTGGTCATTTTGAAAGAGGCTCTCTTGAAAGGATACGGGCAGGTATGCCCGGGAGGCGAAGTGATGACCTATGAAGAGCTAGTCCGGTTCCATGGTCACAGTTGCCCGGGGCTGGCCATCGGCTACCGGATGACCCTGGCGGCCTTGGCCCAGCTGAGAACTCTTCGGGCGGAAGAGGAGGAACTGGTGGCCATTGTCGAAAATGATGCCTGCGGGGTTGATGCCCTGCAGTGCCTTGCCGGCTGCACCTTCGGCAAGGGCAACCTGCGCTTCCGCGATTACGGGAAGCACGTCTATACCCTGTATTCCAGGGCCTCCGGGGCCGGGGTACGCGTTCTCTTCCACGGCCGGGCCGTGCCCGAGGAGGTGCGGCAGGACAAAGCCAGGCTGGCTTCGTTCATCCTAGCCGCGCCCCAGGAGAGCATCATCACCGTATCCGCGGCGGCCCGGCTCCCACCGGAGCCGGCGAAAATCCGCCAATCGGTGCTCTGTAGTTCCTGCGGTGAACCGGTCATGGATTCCAGGACCAGGATGATCGAAGGTCGGATCGTCTGTCTGCCCTGCGCGGAGGCGGCCGAAGTGAGATAGGGCGGCGAGGGCCGGAGTTTTACTTATGGCTTCCGCCCCAGGCCCGGCGCAGACCCTGCTCGATCCTCGGCGCAATTTCCGCAAGCAGGTCTTCCCGCTTCAGGTACGGACAGGGCTTGTCATAAGGAAAATTGCGGCACTGGTCGGGCCGTGCCTCATGCACGGTACACCGCTTGCTCATCCGATCAGGGGCCTGGAAGATGCAGGAGCCGTCCTCCTTGACCTTGAAGGTGTTCTTGTTTTCCAGGTAGCGGCGGCGGATCTCGCCGTCGCTCAGCCTCAGATGGCGCGCCAGCCGGTTGATGTCCGTGGCGGAGAGCAGCAGCATCGAACCTTCCAGCCGGTAGCAGCAGTAGCCCGGGCAGTAATTGCAATAGTTCATCGGGATTCCGGAAAACGGTGGAGGTTGCTGGGGAGGAGGTGGACTTGCGTCAGTCTCGGTTTTGTTGCGAGACTGATAACTATGACGGAATCGCGGGGGGATAGCTCAATCGGTATATCGGTCACTGAAGCCATTCCGGCCGTGGTTTGCATTGCCTGAAGTCTTCTTGTCGCCGTTATTCCCGTCTGCGTCGGATTCGTTGAGCTGGTCTTTTATGGACTGCACTTCGGGGGAACCGACCCGGCTCTCCAGGGATTGAATTTTCTCGCCTTGCCGGGAAGTGCTCTGTTGCAAGACCTTGATCTCGTCTTCCAGGTTTCGGATACGCTGTGCATCCTCAGCTTCGGCGACCGCTCCGCCCACCAGTGCCAGCAAGGCAATTCCCAAGACGAATATTTTCATAATAGACACTCTGCGAGGGGCAGCCTGTTGAATTGAGCAGTTTGTTGAGAATCCTTCACTTTGAAGAAGTTCTTCCGTTTTAATTCCGTAATCAAAAAAGTGCAAGTCAGGAGCGTCGCATTTTCGCGCAACGATATAAAATAGAAGGAGATACCCTCTGATTTCAGCACAAACGGATTGCGCGGGGCGGCGGGATTCGGTGCTGCCGTTTGCCTGCTCCATACGCGCCAATCGCCTCCATTTCCCGTTATTTGCTTACGTACCGGCAATTTGCTAAAATATTGTATCACTCTCCACAACATAGGGCTCATGAAGAGGCATTGAACTCCCCGCAAACCCTTAAATTGAAGTTTGTGGTCACCATCGGCACGGTGGTGACCGTCTTTGTCGCGCTTATTTTTTTCTGGATGTTCGAGCAGGCTAAACGAGGGGTGATCGCCCAGGTTGACCAGCAATCGAGGGCTCTGCTGCAACAGCTCCTGATCACCCGGGCGTGGATCTCGGATCATGGCGGGGTGTTCATTGTCAAAAGACCCGGAGTTGAAGCCAACCCTTTTCTGCCCGGAACGGAGACGACCGATACAAAGGGCAGAACGTTACTTTACCGCAATCCTGCTTTGTTTACCCGTGAAATTTCGCAGTACGCAGACAAAGTAGGGCTCTATCGGTTCCGTCTGACCAGCCTCAAATTGATCAATCCGGCCAATGAACCCGGGAATTTTGAAAAAGAGGCCCTGCGCTATTTTCAGGAACACAGGTATGACGAGGTCAAAGAAGGCCTGGCCGGCGAATACATCGAGAACGGCATCAGGGGCTATCGGCGGATCATCCCCCTGCGGATAGAAAATTCCTGCCTGCCCTGTCATGAGTATCAGGAGTATGCGCCCGGCGATATCCGTGGCGGTTTAAGTGTGTATATTCCGATGCGCGAAGCGGATAAGGTCATCAAGCGCAACCGGAATGTGCTGATCATTTCCTGGCTCGGCATCATCTGCGTGGTCTTGGGCATCATCTATTTTTTTCTCAACAGCATGGTGCTGAAACCGGTGGATCAGCTGCACCATGTGGCGCAGAGATTGATCGAGGGGGAATATAGCGTGCGGGCAAATCTTTCGACCCATGATGAATTCGAGGCCTTTGCCCATGCCTTCAACAAAATGACCGATCGCCTGCAAAAAGGCTATGAAGGGACCATCAAGTCACTGGTCGCTGCCATTGAGGCCAGGGACACTTACACCAAAGGGCATACGGCCCGGGTTGCCTGCTATGCTAAGGAAATTGCACGGGAAATGGGATTGTCCGCGGAAATGCAGGCGGAAATTAGCCTGGGGGCCACCTTGCATGACATAGGGAAAATAGGGATAGCCGATGAGCTGTTAGGCAAATCAGCCCCTCTCACCTGCGAGGAGGTAAAGATCATGGCTGCTCACCCGGAAAAAGGGGCGGCAATCATCAAGGAGGCGGATTTCCTGTTATGCGCATTGCCGGCGATCCTGTATCATCATGAACGGCCGGACGGTACTGGTTATCCTGAAGGGTTGCAGGGGGAAAACCTGCCCCTGGTGGCCAGGATAATAGCGGTGGCGGATACCTTTGATGCCATGACCACCGATCGTCCCTACCGGAAGGCATTGTCAGTCGAAGAAGCCCTGCGGGAAATAGAAAAATGTTCCGGTCGGCAGTTTGACTCGGATGTGGTCAAGGCATTTCGCAAAGCATTCGAACATGACGCCTTCCCCCGGGAAAGATGATAAGCGCGCATAGCCGAAACACAGGCATCAGCCGCCGAGATTTCAACAGGTTGCAAGGCATGCCGGCGTCGGCTCCGCATTTATTAATGCGGGGCTGAGAAAATATGTCAGCGCGAAAGGTCTCATATGCCGTGACATCCGAAAACCGAACGGAGACCGGAGAGGGGCCGGAATGCCGGGGCACGGTAATAGGCAACGTTTTGAAACTGCTGGAGAAGTTCTGGTTCAAATGGTCGGGGCGGAGTGATTCGAACACTCGACCTCCTGCTCCCAAGGCAGGCGCGCTAACCAGGCTGCGCTACGCCCCGATGATGAAACGGCTCGGCGGAAAGTCGCTACCTGATACCGGGTTTTCCGGACGAGCGCAACTGATTTTTTAACTTTTCCTTGACGGGTCAGGGGTGCTGTGCTAATAAATGGTGCCTCTACCGGTGACCGGATTTCCGGCCGCCGGCAACGGAACAAAAAACACCTCTTTGTGTTCCTGGGTAGCTCAGTCGGTAGAGCAGGTGGCTGTTAACCACCCTGTCGGGGGTTCGAGTCCCTCCCCAGGAGCCAATTTTCCAACCGTCGATTCCGGCGGTTTTTTTTATATTGCACGACCCCATGGGGATTATCTCCACGGGGTCGTGCCGTTTCCAGGTTATCTCCGGAGTTTGATTTTCCGTTTCCCCGCGTTTTTTTCTCCATCATCGGTTCAGCGCCTTTTTCCCGGATCGGGTAAGGCTTTTTCCTCGTCTTCCTCAAATCGTTTGAGGAGAAATTGCTGCTCCCCGCTCGAGGCGCGCCCGAGTCGGTCGTCCACCTGCCAGGCGACCCGGAGGGGCATGCCCTCAAGGAAGGCCTGCGGCGCTGCGGGCAGAAGCACCACGGTCATATCAAAGCCTGTCTGGAAAAAATCTCCCTCCATCTCCTGACCCGCCGCGTCGAGTAGGCGAATTTCCTCGACGGTGACCGGTCGATCAAAATTGATGAAGATCTCTTCCGGGTCCTTCTCCCCCTTCTCCCAGTTGCCACCGACCATGAGCGGCCCCGGCGACCCCGGCGACGCGATCCGTCCCGGATCATGCCGGAAGCCGTCGCCGGGCATGTTGGCCGGGGCCGTACCGTTGACAATGAGAAAGACTCGCTTGATGTCCTCGTACTGCAGGACGGTTTCGGTCAACGCGGCGCTCATCCTCCCTGCTTCCTCTGGACTTCCGTCCGCCCCGGGCGCGGTCAGGTCGATGGTGACCCTGTCGTCCTCGCGGTTGCTTATCCGGATGGAGGTGCCGGGCGGAAACGGGTTCAGCAGGCCGCTCTGCGGCGGAAACTCCCAGTTGTTGCCGGTGTACGCCGCCAGCAGATGGGCCAGTTGCCCTTCCTCTCGGAAGATGAACAGGGGCACGGCCCGCAGCCTGCCCGGCTCGCCGGCCAGGGGAAAATAGCCGACCCGGGCGAAGCAGGTCCCCTGCTGCGGGACGGGCGGTTGCCCAAAATGCTGGAGAAAAGCACCATTGGCCTTGACCGAACCCGGCGGTGGGGCCTTTTCTCCACGCTCTTTGCAACCGGTCAGCGCCAGCAGCACGGCCAGGACGACGAGGATCTCGCCGAGCCACCGGTTCAGGGCGATAGCCTGCACGTTTACTTCAGCTCATGGCTGAACAGGAACTGGCGGGTTTTGCCGTCTGTCAGCCTGGTGCCGATGGTGAAGGTGTACGGTCCCGGTGCGCCGAGAACGATATCCGCGCCAAAGTGGCCGCCCATGCCCGTCAGGGGGATCGCCGCGGATTCGACCCCGTCCGGTCCCTTGATCTTCAGGGCCACTGTGCCGGACTCCAGGGTCTTGCCATCCGTATGCTGGATCATGACCATCAGGTGGTGGGTCTCCTTCATGCCCATCTGGGTCATGGTCGCCTGGATGTCGTTCAGCTGCGCCTCGGCCTTGACCCCGTCCACTACCTGGTCGCCCAGCGAGATCATCTGGGTCTGCTCGGCCATCTCGTGGCCCATGGGCATTGCGTGGCCTGCTTCAGCGTGGCCCCCTGGAGCCGCAACGTGTTCGTGGGAGGCAGCCATCGCGCCGGCGGGCAGGAGGATTAGGGACAGGAGGACGGGCAGGATCAGGAAATTTCTTTTCATGGGTATTCTCCTTCAGTGGTTGTTGCGTCGGCGCCTGGGCCGGACAGGATGTACTTATTTTTTCAGCCTTCGTGCAGTTCGGCCTGACTGGTCGGGACTTCGCTCCTTTTCAGGCCGCGCATCCGCCACAGGTAAAAGATCACCGGGTAGACCAGCAGTTCCATGAGCCCGGAGGTGACCACCCCGCCCACCATGGGCGCGGCAATCCGCTTCATCACGTCGGCGCCGGTGCCGTGGCTCCACATGATCGGCAGGAGGCCGGCGATGATCACCGAGATGGTCATGACCTTGGGCCGGATTCGTTTCACCGCGCCGTGGTGGATCGCCTGCCTGAGGTCGCCGATGGTCAGCATCCTGCCGTTTTTCCGCCAGAGTTCATAGGCCAGGTCGAGGTAGAGGAGCATGACCACCCCGGTCTCGGCGTCCAGGCCGGCCAGGGCGATGACACCCACCCAGACCGCGATGGAGGTGTTGTAGCCGAGCAGATACAGATACCAGAAGGCGCCGATCAGGGAAAAGGGCACGGCCAGGAAGACGATGCCGGTCTTGACCAGGCTCTTGGTGTTGACGTAGATGATCACGAAGATGATCAGGACGGTCAACGGGATGGCCAGGGTCAGCCGCTCCCTCGCCTTCTCCATGTACTCGAACTGGCCGCTCCAGACGATATTGTAGCCGGCGGGCAGTTTCACCCGTTCCTCCACCGCCTGCCGGGCATTCTTCACATAGGTGCCCAGGTCGATACCCTTGATGTCGACGTAGACCCAGGCGGTGCGCCGGGCGTTCTCGGTCTTGATGCTATCCGGGTCATTGGTGATGGAGAAGGTTCCCAGCTGCGACAGCGGGATATGCCGGCCGCCCGGCCCCGGCACCAGTACCCGGCCCAGGGAGTCGAGGTCGCTGCGGAAGTCGCGGTCATAGCGGACATTGACCGAATAGCGCTCCAGCCCCTCCACCGTTTCGGTGACGCTCATCCCGCCGACCGCCGTCTGGATGATCTCCTGGATGTCGGCCACCGCAATGCCGTAACGGGCCGCGGCCTGGCGGTCGATCCGGTAATCGATGTAGTAGCCGCCCACGGAGCGCTCGGCAATGGCCGACAGGGTTCCGGGCACGGTGCTGACCACCGCCTCCACCTGCTCGCCGATTTTGCCGAGCGTCGCCAGATCCTCGCCCATGATCTTGATCCCCACCGGCGTCTTGATGCCTGTGGAGAGCATGTCGATGCGGGTCTTGATCGGCATGGTCCAAGCCTTGGTCAGCCCCGGGAACTGGATGGCCCGGTTCAGCTCGTCGATGAGCCGTTCCGGGGTGATCGGCACCTCCTCCGGCCAGATAAGGGCCAGGGGCTTTTTCGCCCAGGCGGTCCACGCCGGCCAGCCGGAGTAGAAGCGCTCCACCGGTTCCCGGCGCCACTGCTCCTCGGGCTTGAGCATGATCGTCGTCTCGATCATCATCATCGGCGCCGGGTCGGTGGCGGTCTCGGCGCGGCCGATCTTGCCGAACACGCGCTCCACCTCCGGGAACTGGCGGATGATCCGGTCGGTCTGCTGGAGCAGTTCCCTGGCCTTGGTCACCGACAGCCCGGGCAGGGTGGTGGGCATGTAGAGCAGATCGCCCTCGTAGAGCGGGGGCATGAACTCCGAGCCCATCTTTGACAGGGGGTAGACGATGGAGAGCATTGCCGCCAGGGCCAGGGCCAGGGTGGTCAGCCGCCATTTGAGGACCAGATCGACGATCGGGTGGTAGATGCGGATCAGCAGCCGGTTGATCGGATTGGCGTGCTCTGGCTTGATTTTGCCGCGGATGAACCAGCCCATCAGTACCGGGACGATGGTGATGGAGAGCAGGGCCGCCGCGCCCATGGCATAGGTCTTGGTGAAGGCCAGCGGTTTGAACAGCCGGCCCGACTGCTCCTGCAGGGTGAAGACCGGCACAAAGGAAATGGTGATCACCAGCAGCGAGTAGAAGAGGGTGGGGCCGACCTCGGTGGCCGCATCCTGGATGATCCGCCAGTGCGGCTTCTTGCCGCGGTCACGCTCCAGGTGCTTGTGGGCGTTTTCGATCATGATGATCGCCGCGTCGATCATCGCCCCGATGGCGATGGCGATGCCGCCGAGGCTCATGATGTTGGCGTTGGTCCCCTGGGCGTACATGATGATGAAGGCCATGAGGATCGCCACCGGCAGGGTGAAGATGGCGACAAAGGCGGAGGGCAGGTGGAAGAGGAAGAGCATGGTCACCAGGGCGACCACGATGCTCTCCTCCAGCAGTTTCTCCTTGAGGGTGGCCACCGCCCGTTCGATGAGCCCGGAGCGGTCGTAGACGGTTTTGATCGTCACCCCCTCGGGCAGGCCGGCCTCCAGTTCCTTGAGCTTCTGTTTGACGCGGTCGATGGTTTTGAGCGCGTTTTCGCCGAAGCGCATGACGATGATCCCGCCCACCGTCTCGCCCCGGCCGTCCAGCTCGGCGACGCCGCGCCGCATCTCCGGCCCCAGACGCACCTCGGCCAGGTCATGGACATGGATCGGCGTGCCGCTCGGGGTGGTCATTACCACGATGTCGCGGATGTCCTCCACCGATTTGATGTAGCCGTAGCTGCGGATCACATATTCGGTTTCGGCGTTTTCAATGGCACCGCCGCCCACGTCCAGGTTGTTACGCTGGATCGCCATCATCAGCTCGCTGACCGGGATATCGTAGGCGATAAGCTTGTTGGGGTCCACCGCCACCTGGTACTGCTTGACGAAGCCGCCCAGGCTCGCCACCTCGGAAACCCCTTCCAGGGAGGTCAGCTCGTAGCGCAGATACCAGTCCTGGATGGAACGCAGCTCCTGGAGGTTGTGGCGGTCGCTCTCCAGGACGTATTCGTAGACCCAGCCCACGCCGGTGGCGTCCGGCCCGAGCACGGGGGTCACCCCCTTGGGCAGCTGGCCGCTGACGTAGTTCAGGTATTCGAGGACCCGGGAGCGGGCCCAGTAGATGTCGGTGCCGTCCTCGAAGATGATGTAAACAAAGGAGTAGCCGAAAAAGGAATAGCCGCGCACCACCTTGCTGCCCGGCACGGAGAGCATTTTGGTGGTCAGGGGGTAGGTGACCTGATCCTCGACCACCTGCGGCGCCTGGCCCGGATACTCGGTGTAGACGATCACCTGTACGTCGGACAGGTCGGGGATGGCATCCAGGGGAATGTTCCTGAGCGCATAGACGCCGCCGACAACGACGAAGAGCGTCGTCAGCACGACGATGAACTTGTTGCGGATCGACCAGTCGATGATTTTTTCGAGCATGCGCGATTCCTGTATGGGGCGCCCGTATGGGGCAGGTTGGGCAGGTACGGGGACCTGCCCCTACATCACCGGTTTGCGTTCAGGCAGGCGAAGCGGTCCGTCCCGCCAATCAAATTATTTGAAGAGATCGTCCAGATTTTCCTGGTTTTCGGTCGGTTGGTCCTTCTCGGGGGGCGCCTTGCCCTCCGGCTGGGTCATCTTCTGGATCGCCTCGCGCAGCTTGCTCTCCGAATCGAGCATGAACTGGGCCGAAGTGACGACCTGCTCTCCCTCCTTCAGTCCTTCCTGGACCTGGATATACCCATCGTCATCGCTGACGCCGGTCTTCACCCGGCGCGGTTCGAATCGCCCTTCACCCAAGGCGACGAATACCGTCTGGCCTCTGCCCGAGCGGAGTACGGCATTGGAGGGCAGGGCCAGGGTGTCGGCAACCGATTCGGCCTCGATGTTCACGTTGGCGTACATGTCCGGTTTCAGTTCCAGGCCGGGGTTGACCAGCTCGATGCGCGCCTTGACCGTACGGGTCTCGCCCGCGACGTAGGGATAGATGTAGGTGATCCTGCCGTCCAGAACTTTGCCGGGTGCGAAGGAAAACTCCACGGTCGCCGGGAGACCGGTCTTGATCCAGGGCTGCTCGTACTCGTAGATGTCGGCGTTGACCCAGACCCTGGAGATGTCGGCGATCTGGAGAAGCTCCATGCCGCTCATCACCCGCATGCCTTCCACCACCGGTTTTTCAGTGACGATGCCGCTGTAGGGGCTGTGCAGGGTCAGGGTTTTGCGCACCTGCCCCGTCTGTTCCAGCTCCCTGATCTGCCGATCGGTGATATCCCAGTACTTGAGACGGGTACGGGCCGCGTCCAGCAGGCGGCCGGCCCCGGCCGCGGACTCGGCGGCCGGGGCGCCGGCCAGGCGTTTTGTCGTTTCCAGGGCCAGCAGGTACTCCTGCTGAGCCGCCACCAGATCCGGGCTGTAGATCTCCATCAGGGGCTGTCCCTTGTGCACCGTCTGCCCGGTTTCATTGATGTGGAGCTTGTCGATCCAGCCCTCGATCTTGCTGTTGACCGAATACTGGCTCGGCTCCTCATAGGTGACCAGACCGACGGTGCGGATGGTGCGGCGCAGGGTCCGCCGCTCCACCGGTGCGGTGCGAATACCCATGTTCTGGGAGGTGACCGGATCGATGACGATCTGGCCGGGTGTGGCCTCCCCGGTCTGCTGGGGCGCGGAACCGCTTCCCGCCTTGAGCGGGGTGAGCTCCATGCCGCAGATCGGGCACAGGCCGGGCTCGTCTCTGATGATGAACGGGTGCATGCTGCACGTGTACTGCACCTTGGCCTCTTCCGCCGTTGTGCCGGCCGGGGTGCGGTCCCCATCAGCCCCGCCATGGCGGCCGCCGATAACATAGCCGAGGCCGAGGGCAGCGGCCACGGCGACAACGATCAGCAAAGCGGTGAGGGTCCGGGACGGTTTCATAATGATCCTCTAGTTGTTCTCGGGGGGCCGGGGCAGTGTCGCGCCGATGACCGCTTCCAGGGCGGCGAGTTGCATCTGGTGGTCGGCGACCGCTTCAATGCCGTCGCGCTCAAAGGTGAACAGGGCGGCCTGGCTTTCGAGCACCGCGGGAAAATCGGCCTTGCCCGAGCCATACGCAGCCATGGTTGCATGCAAGGCCTGGTCGGCCTGCGGAATGATGCTGCGCTCGTACAGTTCCGCCAGCCGCCTGGCTCGCTCCAGGTTGGCCAGGGAGTCGGCGATGCCCTGGCGGATCCGGTTGAGGGTCATGTCCCGCTCCGCCTGGGCCATGCGGATCTCGGCGCCGGCCTCGGCGACCATGGCATGACGGCGTTCGCGCTGCACCGGCAGGTTGAAGCTCAGGCCCGCGGAGTACATGTCGTCGCCCGGTTCACCCATGGCCGGCTCGCGCTGCATGTATTCCAGGGTGAAGGTCACGTCGGGATAAAAATCTTTTTCCGCGAGTTGCTCGGCGGCCCGTGCCCGTTCCTCGGCGGCGGCGATTTCCTTGAGACGCGGCCGGTGGGCAAGGGCGATTTCCTCCAGGCGGGCGCCGTCCAGATCAAGTTCGGTCAGTTCCAGGGGCGCGGCAGGGGTAACAGGGGTATCGGCCGGGAGAAAACGCAAGTTATTGAGGGCGATTTCCAGGCTGCGGCGCTGCTGGCCCAGGGTGATCCGCATCTCCTCCGCCCTGGACCGCTCGACCTGGGCCCCCAGCACATCCTGCTGCAATCCCCGGCCTACGCTGTAGAAGGTCTCGCTCAGCCGATTCAGATCATCGAGTACCGTGATGTTTTTGTCGACGATCTCCAGGGACCGGTCGACAAACAGCAGCCGGTACCACGTCTCCTTGATCATCCGGGTCAGCTCGATTTTGCGCTCTTCCAGCTCCCAGCGGGAGATTTCGACCTGCTGCCGGGCGATCTGGCGCTGCAGGTCGCGCTTGCCGAAAAAGGGAACGGTCTGGCTCACGCCGATGACCTTGGCGGTCATGGTTTCCCGGTCAAATTCCAGGGGGTAGCCAATGAGCAGGTTCTGGGCGCGGAGCATGAGCATGGGGTCTTCCAGGGCGCCGGCCTGGCGCGCCTGTTCGACAAAGGCCGCCCAGCGGGCCTCGCTTGCCTTGAGTTCAGGATTTTGTTCCAGGGCCTGTGCAATGATTGCCGCCAAAGACGGCGGGGCGCCGGCCGCATCGTTCCCGGCCCAACCTGTTGCGGACGAAAAGGTAACAAGGACGATGAGCAGGATGAGGGTCACGGAATAGTTATTCTGGACGCACATGCGCGGTGTTCTCCTTTTTGCGGCGGGGGATAAGCGGAACAGCCCGCGGCTGGGCGTTCTCGCTTTGCTCCCGGTTCTGGCGCGGCGCGCATCAGAACCGATAAAATCATTATAAGACCTTTTTTAATGTACCACAATGTCGTGATCAAAAGAAAACAATATTCTGCGGAAGCAAAATTTTCGGTCCGGCAAAGGGCGCGGAACCGATGCCGGCAGGACTCTTACCTTGCTGAAATAACAGCGGCGGATACGTAATGTCGTGATTTTTTGCGTGAGCATCCAAAATAGCGATTCGGCCATCGCCATACTCTATACCCGGTTGCCGCGGCAATGACGGCTGGTACGTAAATGTATTCATTGCGGGCTTGCTTATATCCGCTTATCCGGATATAAGCATACTATGGAACAGACCATTCGCCTGTGCAAGGCGCTGACCGCGCCGATCCGCTTGCGTATCCTGGCCCTGCTCGATGAGGGCGAACTCTGCGTCTGCGCCCTGGTCGAGGTGCTGGCCGTGCCGCAGTCCACCGTGTCCAGGCATCTGGCCGTGCTGAAGAACGCCGATTGGGTAGTCGAGCGGAGAAGAGGGGTCTGGATGTACTACCGGCTGGCCGCCGCCGGGCCGCCCCTGCTTGAGGCCCTGCGCCGGGACATTCTGGCCCATCTTGCCGGTCAGGAGGACGTAAAAAGGGATCGGGAGCGCCTTACCCGCTATCATGCGGAAAAAGGGCAAAAAGCCTGTGGCTGAGGAAGGCGTGGCCGACACCACCACGCCTCGGAGTCTCACTCCGTTCGCTAACCTGTATATCGAACTTTTGTGCTGAGCCATCGGCGGCGTATTTTTATGTATTTGCGGGGCCGTCAAAATTGAGCCTCTCCGACTTTTTGCGGTTTTATCAACCATGGGGGGAGAAAATGTCCACGACAAGCAAAAAAATGAACATCTTTGAACGGTACCTGACGGTCTGGGTCGCCGTCTGCATGGCGGCAGGCGTCGTGCTCGGCAAGCTCTTCCCCGGGATCACCGCGGCGCTGTCAGCTATGGAGTTCGCGGAAGGGAGCCATGTCAACGTCCCCATCGTCGTCCTCATCTGGTTGATGATCTTCCCGATGATGCTCAAAATAGATTTTGGGTCGATCGTGCAGGTGGGCAGAAATCCTCGGGGCCTTTTTATTACCCTGTTTGTCAACTGGCTGGTCAAGCCGTTTTCCATGTTCGTTCTCGGCTGGCTTTTTTTCAAGGTGATCTTCTCGCAGTGGATCACCCCGGACCAGGCGGATCAGTTCATGGCCGGGGTCATTATTCTGGCCGCCGCGCCCTGCACGGCCATGGTCTTTGTCTGGAGTTATCTCACCGACGGCGATCCCGCCTATACCTTGGTCCAGGTGGCGGTCAACGACCTGTTGATGCTGGTGCTGTTCGTGCCGGTGGTCGGTCTTCTGCTCGGGGTCTCCGGGGTCCCGGTTAATTACCAGACCCTGGTCCTGGCGGTGACCCTTTTTGTGGTCCTGCCCCTGGTGGCGGCCTCCATCCTCCGCAGGATTCTGATCACCTCCCATGGTCTTGAATGGTTCAACACCCGTTTTGTTGCAATTTTTCAGCCGATCACCGTGGTCGCTCTCCTGGTGACCCTGGTTGTCATTTTTGCCTTCCAGGCGGAAAACATCACCGAAAAGGCCTTTTTCGTGGTGCTGATCGCCATTCCCATTCTGATCCAGGTATACTTCAATTCAAGCCTGGTGTACGGGCTGATGAGACTGTTCAAGGTTCCTCATAATGTTGCCTCCCCGGGCGCCCTGATCGGCGCCAGCAATTTTTTCGAGCTGGCGGTGGCCACGGCCATCGCCCTGTACGGTCCCGGCTCCGGCGCGGCCCTGGCCACGGTGGTCGGGGTGCTGGTGGAGGTGCCGGTGATGCTTTCCGTCTGCGGTATCTGCAACCGCACCCGCCATTGGTTCGCCCGATGAAAATACTTTTTCTCTGTACCGGCAACTCCTGCCGCAGCCAGATGGCTGAAGGCTGGGCTCGGCACTTGCACGGCGATGTCATCGAGGCGTATTCCGCCGGCATCGAAAAACATGGCATGAATCCCCTGGCGGTGAAGGTCATGGCCGAGGCCGGGGTGGATATCTCCAGGCAAAAATCCAAGGTGACCGCCGAGCTGCCGGTGCAGCAATTTGACTGGATAATCACCCTCTGTGATCATGCCAACGAGACCTGTCCGTATTTCCCGGGCAGGAAAATCCACAAGGGGTTTGCCGACCCGCCGCGACTGGCGGAGGATGCCAAGAGCGAGGAAGAGGCCTTGTTGCACTACCGGCGGGTGCGCGAGGAGATCCGTGCCTTTGTCGAGGCTCTGCCCGCGTTTCTGCAGGAGGAGGAAAAGAAAGAATGGACGAGCTGATCTGTTATTGTTTTACCTATACGGCCAGGGACATTGAAGAGGATGTGCGCAGCCATGGCTGCTCGACGATCCTCGCGCGAATTCTTGCCGAGAAGAAGGCCGGGGCATGCAGGTGTGCAAGCGCCAATCCGCTGGGCCGCTGATGTCTGGCCGACGTCCGCCGGGTTGCGGACAAGGTTATGCCGGGATAGATCCTCCGCGCCTGTCCCGGTAGCCGCTGAAAAGCGCCTTGACATGTTTTGCATTGTTTTGATAACATCAAATATATAGTTTTTTCAGGAAGTTGTCAGCTTCGTCCTGTTCTTCGCAAGGGAGCCCATGTATTTCTCAGCCTCCGGCGTAACCGTTGCCCCCTGGATTCCGCCCCTGGTCGCCTTCGGGATATCGTTTTTCACCTCCATGGGCGGGGTGTCCGGCGCCTTTCTCCTGCTTCCGTTCCAGATGTCGTGTCTCGGCTACACCAACCCTTCGGTCAGCGCCACCAATCAGGTGTTCAACATCGTCGCCATTCCCAGCGGTGTCTGGCGCTACTACCGGGAAGGCCGCATGGTCTGGCCGCTCACCTGGGTGGTGGTGGCCGGCACCCTGCCCGGGGTGCTGATCGGCGCGGTGGTCCGGGTCGCCTGGCTTCCGGACCCGCAACACTTCAAGCTGTTCGCCGCCGCGGTCCTCCTCGCCATCGGGATCAGGATGGTCCGGGACCTGGCGCGGAAAAAACCGGCAGCCGCCGTCACCAAAACGAGTGAGCAACGCTTTCACGAACTGGTGCGGGTCTACCGGGAACAAAACGCCGGCGGGGGAGACGCCGCTTCGGAACGGCTCCCTGCCGTCGCCGTCACCCATTTCAATCTCCACCGCCTCGGCTATACCTTTTACGGGGAGCAATATGACGTCCCATTCTGGGGGATCTTCGCCCTCAGTTTTCTGGTGGGGATCGTCGGCGGAATCTACGGTATCGGCGGCGGCGCAATCATCGCTCCCTTCTTCGTCTCCGTCTTCGGCCTGCCGGTTTACACGGTGGCAGGGGCCGCGCTCATGGGCACCTTTGTCACTTCAGTGGCCGGCGTCCTGTTTTACCAGGCCATCGCCCCGTACTATCCGGGGGTGTCCGTGGCCCCTGATCTCTTCTTGGGTCTTCTTTTCGGTCTCGGCGGCATGGCCGGCATGTACCTGGGCGCCCGTTGCCAGAAACACGTGCCCGCCCGGGCCATCAAATGGCTGCTCGCCGTTGTCCTGCTGTACACGGCGGGGAAGTACGTGCTGGACTTCCTGCGCTGACCTTCCCGCATCGGAACGGCCAGCCTGCAACTCAAATGTTGCGGGTCTGTTCTCGCAATGTGGACCTGCGGCCCGGTCTCCCCCTTTTGGGGCTTTCCGAGGGCCGCAACATAAATGTTGCATTTTTTCCGGCGGCTGTTTTTTCCCGGCATAAGCACAGTCAGCTTTCCTTTGACGCCATTTTCGCCTCTTTTTTGTGCAACGTTATTGTTGCGCTTTAGGGAAAGCGTTTCTGATCAAATGGCGGGCGGGGAGTTCGTGCCGCCTGAAAAACATTTGCCGAATATCCTGAACATTGGTCACCATAACGGGCAAGAGGGGACCACAACGGGAGGGGAGCCGACGATACCCCTCAGATTGGCATGAAAAATGCTTCTTTTGGGCAAACCAAGCCAAGGAGCGCCATGAAATTCCGTTTTCGCACCCTGCCCATCCTGTCGTTCACGATCCTCCTGTTGCTGCAGGCGGTCGATGCCTGGGCGCTCCAGCCCCATGGCGGCGGCGAAGGGTTCTATATCCATCAGATGGCCCATGTCTTTTTCATGGGCACCCTGACCTATCTGTATCTGCATACCCGCCGCAGCCAGGATCCGGACAGCCGGGGCTGGCGGTACCTTCGCCTGTTCTGCATCCTTCTTTTTTTCTGGAACCTGATGGCCTTCATCGGTCATGAATCCGCCGTCCATCTCTCCGCCGACGATTTCAGCGATCTGGGCACCTGGCACGAGCATCTCCTGTCGCCCCTCGATGCCCTGAAATTCACCTATTTTGTCGCGAAAATGGATCACTTCCTCACCGTTCCTGCTCTCCTGGCGCTTTTTTTCAGCCTGCGCAGTTTTTACCTGGTGGCCCGGGAGGAAACGAAGCCATGACCGGCCTGCCCCTTGCCCCGACCATCCTCGTCGATCTCATCGGGTCCGGCCTGGTCATCATTCTGTCCTTTCTTTCCCTGCGCTATGCGCACCTCTTGGTCAAGCTGCAACCCCGGAATTTTATCTGGGGCTTTCTCTTTTTTTTCTGCATCGCCATGGCAGCCTTTTCCATTTCCCGCGGCGTCGGCCATATCCTCAGAATTTTTCTGGTTCTGGGGGGGCATGAGGAACTCTGGCAGCGTTTTTCGCCCTGGTCGGGCGGATTCAATACCCTGTTCATGATCTCGGTCTCCTCGGCCATTATCTATTATCACAAGGGGCTGGCGGCTTATAAGGCGATCCGTTCCGAGGCGGAAAAGCTGGCCGACGCCAACCGGCGCCTGGAGGAGACGGCCGACGAACTGCAAAAGGTCAACACCTATCTGGAGGACATGGTCGAGGAGCGGACCCGCGAGCTGTCCAAGTCTGAGAAAAAATTTCGCCATTTTTTCGAGAACTCCAAGGATATGGTCTATTTCTGCGACATCAACGGCAATATCACCGACATTAACCAGAGCGGCCTGCGGATGCTCGGGGTCGAGGTCCGGCCGTCGCCGTTCAATCTCCTTTCTTTTTTCAAGGACGATCAGGCCCTGGACCGGTATCTCTTTGCCCTCAGCGAGAACGGCTTTGTCAGCGATTTCGAAATGGAGCTGGCGAGCACCGACGGTTCGGTCCGCCATATCCTGCTCTCTGCCAACGCCATCGTCGACAAAAACGGCTTTATGATCGGCTGCGAAGGCATTGCCAAGGACATGACCCGCCTGCGCACCATGACCGATCAGTTGATCCGCCAGGAAAAAATGGCCTCGGTGGGCCAGATGGCTGCGGGAGTCGCCCATGAGATCAACACGCCGCTCGGGGTGATCCTGGGCTACACCCAGCTGATGATGGATGACTTCGCCAAGGACAGCGAAGTGTATGAGAACCTGCGGATCATCGAGAGGCAGACCAAGGCCTGCCGCAAGATTGTCGCGGATCTGCTCAAATTTTCCCGCCAGACCGACCGCGCCAGGGCGGAGGTCGATCTGAACGAACTCATTGAAGAGGTCCTGACCGTCAGCGAACATAATCTCAACATCAGCCACATCCAGGTAGTCCGCCGCTTTGCTCCCGGTCTGCCCGGGATGATCGGCGACGCGGAGAAACTGCGCCAGGTTTTCATCAACCTCTTCAACAACTCCCAGCACGCCATGCCGGACGGGGGCGAGCTGACCATCCTCACCCGGCACGATCAGGCTACCGGCGAACTGGTGGCCACGGTCCGGGATACCGGTTCCGGCATTGCCGACGAGATCAAGCCGAAGATTTTTGATCCTTTTTTCACCACCAAGGAGATCGGCAAGGGGACCGGGCTCGGCCTGTCCGTCACCTACGGAATCATCCGGGACCATGGCGGGAGCATAGCCGTGGAAAGCCCGGTGCATGATCCGGAAACAGGGGATAAGCGGCAGGGTGCGGCGTTCCATGTGCGGCTGCCGGTTGTCGCGGAGCCTAAGGCTGTCAATGAGGGGGAATAAGTGTCATGGCTGAGATAATTGCACTGGACGATGTGTACGACGCAGCGATTCTGATCAAAAAGATCCTGACCAAAAAAGGGCACACGGTCCACACCTTCACCGAGGAGGAAGAGGCTGTCGACTTTGTCAGGAACCACCCGGTGGATCTGGCCATTCTGGACATCAAGCTCAAAAAGATGAGCGGGATCGAGGTCCTGGCCCAGTTGAAAAAGATTCAACCGACCATGCGGGCCATCATGCTCACCGGCTATCCGACGGTGGAAACCGCCCGGGACGCCATCAGCCTAGGCGCCAATGAGTACTGCATCAAGCCCATCGATAAAGAGGAACTCGAAGACAAGGTCAGCAGGGTTCTCGGGGGCGAAACCCCCTGAAGGGCATGAACATCAAGACGACAACGGAGGAAGATGACATGAAAAAATCGGTGTACTCCATTTGCGGCATGTGCACGGTGCGCTGTCCCATCCGCGTGGAGACGGAAAACAACCGCGTGACATGGATCGAGGGCAATCCGCATCTGCTGGAATGCGCTCTCTGCGCCAAGGGTTCGGCGGGTACCGCCCTGGTGGACGATACGGAACGCCCGCAGCAGCCCTTGATCCGGGAGGGAGGGCGCGGCGCGGGGCGCTGGCGGAAGGTGAGCTGGACCACCGCCTACGACTACATCGCCGACAAGCTGAAGAAGATCAAGCAGGAGCACGGCCCGGAAACGGTGGTCCTCTCCTCCCGGGGCGGCCCCTGGCAGAATATGTACAAGACCTTTATCCATGCCTACGGTTCCCCCAACTACACCAACCATGACTGCACCTGCGGCCGCAACACCCACCATGCCAGTCTGTCCATCAACGGGGTGGGTCGCAAGGACTTCATCTACGACATCAAGAACGCAAAACATCTGGTGCTCTTCGGTCGTAACCTGTTCGCCTCCCTGCGCATCGCCGAGGACCTCCAGGTCATGGACATGCTCGACCAGGGCGGCCGCCTGACCTATGTGGACGTCCGCCAGACGATGACCGGCCTGAAAGCCACCCGCTTCTTCCAGGTGCGGCCCGGCACGGATTACGCCCTGGCCCTGGCGATGATCCACGAGATCATCAAGAGGGAGCTGTTCGACGCGGACTTCATCGCCCGCTATGTCAGCGGTTTTGAGGAATTGTGTTCTTTCATCGCCCCTTACACGCCGGAGTGGGCGGCCAAGGAGTGCGGGGTCAAGGAGAACGCGATCAAGGGGTTCATCGAGGAAGTGGCGGAGGATCGGCCCCGGGTCATCTTTCATCCGGGCTGGAATCTGTCGCGCTATAAGGATTCCTTCTATGCCAGCCGGGCCCTGCACATCCTGAATGTCCTGATGGGCAACATCGAAATGAAAGGCGGTCTGGTCATTCCCAAGGGCGCCGCCGACTGCGGGATCAAGGGTATTCGCAACCTGGACTGCGCCAAGCCGGACATCAAGCGGGGCGACGGCGTGGGCTGGAAGTACAAGCATTTCGACAAGGGACCCGGCCTGGCCCATCTCTTCTACAACACCATGCTCAGCGAGGACCCCTATCCGATCAAGGCCTGGATCGCCATGCGCCATGATCCCTTCTGCGCCATGCCCGATCCCCAGTTTCAGAAGCGGGCCATGGACAAGTGCGAGCTGCTGGTCTCCATCGACACCCATTACAGCGAGTTCGGCTGGTATGCGGATGTCATCCTGCCGGAATCGACCTACCTGGAGCGCGACAACCCGATCTGTATGCAGAAGGGGCTCAAGCCCCGGCTGGCGGTGCGGCGCAAGGCGGTGGAGCCCGTCTTCGACACCAAGCCCGGCTGGGAGATCTTCAAGCAACTGGCCGAGCGGCTGGATATCGGCTCCTATTTCCCCTACAGCACCATCGAGGAACTGTGGGCCTGGCAGTTGGAGCCCACCGGCTATACGATCAAGGATTTTGAGGAGAAGGGGTTTGTCTCCCTGACCGACAAGCCGATCATGTATGACCGGGACAAGCTGGACGGTCAGTTCAAGACGCCGTCCGGCAAGATCGAGATCATCAGCAAGAAGCTCACCGACGCCGGCCTGCCCTCCCTCAAGGAATACCAGTCGCCGATCAAGCCGCCCAAGGGGATGTTCCGCCTGGTCTACGGCCGGTCCGCCGTCCACACCCACGGCCATACGATCAACAATCCGCTGCTCTCCGAACTGATGCCGGAAAACACCCTATGGATCAACACCAGGGCCGCGGACAAGCTGGGGATCAACCACGGCGACCTGGTGGATGTCCTCTCCGAGGACAACAGCTACGCCGGCACCATCCATGCCAATGTCACCGATTTCATTCATCCCGAGTCGGTGTACACCGTGCACGGCTTCGGCCGCCAGATCCCCCTGCAGACCAGGGCCTACCATGCGGGCCTGAGTGATCAGAAGTTGATGGTCGGCAAGCTGGACGACTGGGACCAGGCGGGCGGGGCGGTCAACCTGTGCGAGGCCTTTGTCGTCGTCCGCCGGAGCACCAGAAACCCGAAGAGGAGGGTAGAGCTATGAACAAGTTTATGATCCATCTCAATACCAGGCGGTGCATCGGCTGCCATGCCTGCGAGGTGCACTGCAAGACCAACAAGGGGCTGCCGGTGGGACCCATCCTCTGCGAGATCGACCACAAACCGCTCCGTTCCATCAAGGGGGTGCCCAAAACCGAATTCTCCTTCCGCTCCTGCTACCACTGCGACGATCCCTTCTGCGTGCCGGTCTGCCCCACCGGAGCGATGACCAAGCGAGCGGACGGCATCGTCTACGTGGACTTCGACAAGTGCATCGGCTGCATGGCCTGCCAGGGGGCCTGTCCCTGGCAGATCCCCCAGTATAACCCGGACACCAACAAGGCGGTCAAGTGCGACTATTGCATGGACCGGGTGGATCAGGGGCTGAAGCCGGCCTGCGTCACCAAGTGCACAACCCATGCCCTGAAGTTTGTCACCCTGCAGGAATAACCTTCAAGGAACAAGGCGGAGGCACGGTTTCATGAGTGGGGTGACCGACCAGGAACGGGAGCGGGGATATCTGGAGATCTTCCAGGAGGTCGCCCGGCTGATCAGCATGGTTCTGGACCCGCAGCAGGTGATGGATCTGGTGGTGCGCCGCCTGCCCGAACTCCTGGAGGTGGATGCCGCCACGATCAGGCTCCTGGACACCGGAACCAATACCTTTGTCCTGGGGGCGGCGCACGGCCTTTCCGGTGAATACCTCTCCCGGGGGGTCATCGATACCCGGGAGGTCATGGACATGCTCATGAAGGGGAGACCGGTGGCGAAAACCGGCGTTGACGCTGATCCCGAGGATCGGTTCAGTGATGAAGCGGCCAGGGAAGGGATTCAGAGCGTCCTTTCCCTGCCGATCCTCTTTCAGGAACACATCATCGGCCTCATGCGCCTGCTGACCCGCCAGCCACGGGAATTTACCCCCATGGAGGTCTCCTTTGCCATGACTCTGGCCGAACAGATCGGGGTGGCCATCTCCAACGGCCGACTGTTCAAGGAGATGGAAAATCAGGTCGATTTCCTGAAGGAGGTGCATGAGATCTCCCGGCTGGTCAATTCAACCCTTGATCTCAACGTCATCCTCCAGACCATCGTGGAGCGGCTGCCCGCGATCATGGGGATGAAGGCCTGCACGATCCGTCTGGTCCAGCCGGAGACCAATCAGCTGGAACTGGCGGCCGCCTTCGGGCTCTCGCCGGAATACCTGGAGCGGGGCAGCATCAGGAAGGAGGATTCCATCTTCAAGGCGCTCAAGGGCGAGCCGGTCGCGGTGTACGATGCCCCGAACGATCCGCGGGTCCGGTATCATGAGGCCATCCGCAAGGAAGGGATCAAGAGCATCCTGGCCGTACCGATCAAGAAGGGGTCGGAAGTCATCGGGGTGCTGCGGCTATTGACCACTGAGCATCACTGCTTCACCGCCAGCGAGGTTACCTTTGCCTCGGCGGTCGCCGAGGAGAGCGGCAGCGCCATTCTGAACGGCCTGACCTTCAGGAAGATCAACCTGTTGTTCCAGCAGATCGAGGAAAACGAACGGTTTCTCCAGACCATCATGGATTCCCTGCAGGACCGGATCATCGTGGTGGACGACAAAAAACGGGTGGTGATGGTTAACAAAAGGTTTCTCGAGCAGGAAAAGCTGTCCGAACAGGCCCTGCTCGGCCGGCGGTATGATGCGATTATCCCCTGGATCAGTGCGGACGGTGATGCGTGTCCGGTGGCCAGGGTACTGGCCGCCGGCGAGATGCTCTCCCGCACGGATCGTCACCAACACAACGGCGAAACGCAATGGCTGGAGCGGAGCATTTTCCCGATCTTCGACCCGGCGGGCCGGGTTGAGTACGCCGTCGAAACGGTGCGGGACGTCACCTCGCAGAAGTCGCTGGAGCAGGAACAGCTTGCCCGGGAAAAACTGGCCGGCGTCGTGGAGATGGCCGGCACTGTCGCCCATGAGCTCAATTCTCCGCTCTTTGCGGCCATGGGGATGGCGCAGCTTGTGCGCGATGAAATCGAGAATGCGGAATTGCGCGGGGAGATGGAGATCATCCTCCGCAATATGCGGTCCATGGCTGATCTTACCAGGAAAATGACGGAAATGACCGGTTTTGCCAGCAAGGATTATGTAGGTGAGGCCAGGATCATTGAATTACACGAACCCGTACCCAACGGAAGGGAGGTGTTATGAGCTAGCCAAAGGTTCAATTGACTGAAAAGCGTGATCAATGTTTCCCAATGGTCCGTCTCTGTGGAGGAGAAAAACATGAAAGAAAGGTTGAATTTGTTCAGGATGGTTGTTGTCTCGCTGGCCTGTCTGCTGCTGGCATCCAGTGCCTTTGCGCAGGCACCGACGCTGCAGATTGACAAGACGTCACTCAACAACGGCGGAGTGATCAAGGTAACGGGCAAGGCCCCGGCCGGAGAACCCGTCTTTCTGGAGGTATGGGCTGCTGACAAGGTAGTCCGCGCTAACATGTTCGACAACAAAAAGGATAAAGAGACCGGGGTGATCCCCTATATCTTTTATCTGACCAACGAGATGCCCGCCTACTACAAGATCTTTGTGCCCGTGGACCAGGCGGACAAAATCGCCGAGTTGAAAAAAGAAGGCAAGAAATGGAGTTATTCCAAGGCCATCAAGGAGCTGGGCGCCGAGGCGGCATACAATGTTCCGGCGAAAATGAAGACCGAACGGTACAAGGCCACGCTCATGGCCAGCGTCATCGGCAGCCGGGGCAAGCTGCTGGAGCCCATGGACGACAAGGAAAACAAAAAACGGTCCATGCAGCTGATCAAGTCCCGTTTCCGAAGCATTGACAAGGTGCTGAGCGCGGATGTCACGGTCGCCGCTGACGGCGCCTTTTCCGCTGATATCAAGATCAGGGAAGGACTTGCGCCCGGCAAATACAACATCGTCGCGGTTACCGGCAGCAAGCAGAAAAGCGCCCCGGCGGTTTTTGAAAACAAGATATCCTTTCCCGTGCTGTACCTGAAGACCGCCGGCACCAGTATGAACCTGCTGTGGCCCTTCCTGCTGACCCTGGTCATCGCCATCTTCGGCGTAATGATG
>QZJD01000014.1 GCA_003604995.1 Desulfobulbus sp.
GACTGATTTAATTTTTCCTTTGGCTGCCGGGGACAGAATGATTTTCGCTGAAAACTACGCGAAAATAATTCAGTCCCCTGAGGTTGGCGGAAAAATTCAATCTGTCTCCCGGATTGCTGAGCTTCAGTGGTAATCAGATAGTAATATCTTACTGTTGCAAAATTGCGTGTCAAAGGAAAACATGGCCTGCTGGTGCTGAAATCTTTTGTCGCGGTTTCCTTTGAGCCTCTTTCGAAACGACCGTCTCCTCCGATCGGCTACAAATATCCCGGGCGGCGTTTTCCTTGGGAAACCGTTCTTGCCCGGAATATTTTTTTCTCGATCTCGCGATGATGTTCATTGTGCAAGAGACTCCTTTAATAGCCGGATTTCTCCGCCGTGTCACCCTTTCCGACATATCCACCGATATTCTGCTGAGAAGGGATGTCTTCGGCCGGCGCTCCCGTCCGGGAAGACGGGTGGCCGCCGGAAGCGCTTTCCGCAACCCTGGGCAAGGATGTCGAAGGCATTCTTGACATGTTGATTATAGATAATTATTGTTCAGATAACATCTTGATATTGAAGATAAAAGGTGAAAAACAGTTGCGATCGCTTGAGGCTGAGAAAAGGAGGTAAGTATGGATATCAAGAAACTTGCACCTTGGAACTGGTTCAAAAAGGAAGAGGATGAGTCCGGCGCGGTGATTCCTGTCCGGCGGAGCAATGCCGGGAGTGTGTTTCTCCAGAGGGGGGAAATGAATCCGATGGTCCAACTGCACCGGGAGATGGACAGACTTTTCGATAACGCCTTTCGGAGCTTCGGGCTGTCACCCCTCGGCCGCGAGCGTTATCAACTCCCGGCTGATTCGGGAATGTTGAAGCCGCGGGTGGATATAGGCGCATCGGAGGATGAATACACGATCAGCATGGAGGTCCCCGGGGTCAATGAAAAAGACGTCAAGGTGGAGATTGTGGACGGCACCATGATTATCCGGGGCGAGAAGAAACAGGAAACTGAGGAAAAGGATACCGACTACTATCGGGTAGAGCGTTCGTATGGAGCATTCCAGCGGGTCCTCTGCCTGCCCGAGGACGCCTCGCAGGATGAAATCAAAGCGACTTTCAAGAACGGCGTGTTGCATATCAGGGTTCCGAGGAAGGCCCTGCCGAAGGCCGACGTGAAACAGATCGAAATCAATAGCAACTGATCATGGATCCGTACCGGACACCTTGGTCATGGGGTGTTTCAGGGAGCGTGAACTGGGCAGTTCGGTGTCCAGTGCCGGGGACGGGCGATAAGTGGGCGTGGCGGTCCTCAAGGATTCTCCAAGGCCAGCGGGGGCGGACAGGATAAAAAATAGACTGAGATTGACAAACGCCACCGGATGTGTTGCCATGAACGCAGAACGTCGAGCCACGGTCATAGGGAGGAAAGATATGTGGAAGATCGGTGCGGTCATGCTGCTGTTGCTCTGCTGTTTCGCTGCCTTTGCCGCCCAGCCCGCGGAGAGGCGTTTTGTTGCGGTCGTTGATGACGACGGAGTACAACGGGTGCGGATGATCGGCGGGGAATATTATTTTGATCCTAACATCGTGGAGGTGAAGGTGAATGTTCCGGTCGAGCTGCACGTCAAAAAGGCCGGGGGAGTCGCTCCCCACGATATCGTGCTCAAGGCGCCCGAGGCGGGAATCGACGTAGCCGAAGAGCTTGACGGCACGGAAAAGATCATCAGCTTTACCCCGACGAAAACCGGCTCCTACCCCTTTGAATGCAGCAAGCGGTTCCTTTTTTTCGAGAGCCATAAAGAGCAGGGTATGCACGGCGTCCTCGAAGTCGTGGAGTAAGGGGAGACCCGGCCATGTCCTTCGGCGATACGGATGTTTCCCTCCTGGTCAGCCAGATGCTTCCCTGGCTCGCCTTGGGACATGGAATCTATAACGGGGTGGTGATGCTCCTGTTCGGCTATCAGGGTTGGCTGGGGCATCTCATCCGGCGACAGCGGCGGGCCGGCGCTTCCCCTCCCATGACAGCGGTTCGCAGGCATCGCCGCAACGGGCCGATCCTGGTGGTGCTCGGCGCGGCCGGCTTCCTCGCCGGCTTGCTGCTGGTGCTGCTTGACAAGGGGGAAATCATTGCCTTTCCCCTGCACTTCGGACTTGGTCTTGCCATCGTTTTCGCCCAGCTGGGGGCCTATGCGGTTTCCCGCACCATACGAGCGCGTGCGGAAGCGGGTCGCGGGCTCCACCGCCTGCTGGGCATCGCCATTCTCTGCCTGTATCCGATCCAGGCCCTGGTCGGGCTGGCCCTCCTGTTATAATAACCACGCCTGCGGGTGATCGAAGGTGGAAGACTGTCCGCAAGGTTAATCGTCCAGCCTCCAGCCCGCTGTTCGCCGCCGGCCACCGCCGCCTTTCCGCAACGAAAATGAGCGGGCCATTATTCTGCCTTGACGACAAGAACGGCGCATCCCGCGGTGTTGATTACTTTTTCGGTGGCGCTGCCCAGCAGAAATTTTTTGATTCCTGAGGCACCATAGGCTCCCATGACAATCAGACTGACAGCCCTGCCGCCGGCAGTCTCGGTAATGACCTCCCAGGCCTTGCCAGTGGAAATTATGCTTTCCGCGGACACGCCTTCCGCCTTTGCCTGGGCGAGGGCGGCGTCGGTAAAGCCGGCGGCGTCCCGCCGCTTGCTCTCATCATCGATTGCCGAGACGATAAACAGATGACTTCCGCATATTCTGGCTATTTCTATGGCCTCTTTGACCGCGGCCGATGCATGCGGTGAGCCGTCGGTGGCAACCAGGAGGCTGGTATAAGCAATCCGGGCCGCCCTGGGCACAACCAGAACCTTGCCGGGCGCTCCGTTGATAACCTTAGCCGCCAGCTCCGCCCCTTTATAGCCCCGCCTGCCGACCACGATCATGTCGCTGGCATGTGCCTTCGCCTCGTCAATGAGCGCCTGGGAAGGGGCAATGAATTCATGGAAAATCGTTGCACAGGTTATGCCTTCTTTCTCCGCCCGTGCCTGGACTGATTCCAGGTGGCGGCGAGCCTGTTCTTCTTCCTGCTGCAAAACCGCTGAGCCGACGGTTTCATATTCGGGCGCAGCCTCAAGGGTAAGGCAGGCAACCAGCTTGCTGGAGCACTTCGCGGCCAGGGTGAGCGCCTCGCGGATCGCTCCCTCGCTGTATTCGGTTCCGTCGGTGGAAAGAAGGATGCTCCCCAGCGGAGAAACAGGACATGCCGGACCAGTTGCCATGATGACCTCCCTTATAGCGGAAATTTTAATTTGCGGCGCAAGGCCGCGCGGTCCCAGAGTATAAATAAATTGTAGGTGGAAACTGGGGGGGAGTCAAGGGCGGGCGGATTTCCCGCGGTAATTTCCCGGCCGCACCATTTTTACAGGGAAGCGTTCTGCAGGCGAGGGAGGTTCGTTTTCGGGAAAGGGTTCGGGCGTATTCACTGCTACAGGTGGGAAACATGCTGCCGCAGGGCCAGAAAGAGAAAACGGCCCACCCAGGCATCGGTGGCCGCGTACCTTATCTGCTGCGCTGAAAGTTCCGTCCTGGCCCAGTTGGAGACCTTCGCCCCCTTGGTGATGCGAACGCCAAGAAGGACAGCGGCCAGGCCGCGCAGGCCGAGATTCCGGATGCCGGCCTTTCGGGCCATACTTCCCAGGTCGACAAACCCCGCGGGCTGGAACGAGTGCATTTTTTGCAGTTCGTGGAGGTCATGAGCCAGGCCTACTCCGACCTTGCTGACCTCGGGATCGCTCAGGATCCGGCGCAACGGTCCGGCCAGGCCCAATTGTTTGAGCTGGAAGAGGAACACCTCCGACTCGGCGGCCAGTTGCAGGAGCGAAGGCAGGTAATGCTCTCCCTTGGTATGGGCGGGACGGGTTTCCGTGTCGAAACCGAGCAGGTTCTGGCTGTCCAGGCGGACCATGGCCTCTGCCAGTTCCTCCGGGGTTCGCACTACGTGTACCGGGCCGTTCCAGCCGGCAATGGGCAAGGCGTTGATCTCCTCCCGGTTCATGGGCCGGGTGAAGCCCGGCCGGTCGGCGGTGGTGTCGGCCATCTGCTGCGGTGTCGGTTTCGGGTCCACAGGGAGTCCTTAGAGGTCGGTGGACGCTCCGGAGTTATGCTCCGGGCGTTCCGAAAAACAAAGAGTCTTTGCCTCTGGCTGATTAGTCGGGTTGGCCCTGTTTGTCAATTCCGCAAAAGCAAGCGGGCCTGAGCCGGGGTCATTGGGGCCATCTACGATTAGAGGGGAGGATCGCCACCGCCTTTCACCTGTTGCAGGGAACCCTGATGGGGATCATTGAGCACCTCCCTGATTTTGCTCGCAAGGTCCTGCTGGGAAAATGGTTTCTGGATAAAGTGTACGTTATTGTCCAGGACTCCGTGGTGGACAATGGCGTTTGCCGTATATCCCGACATGAACAGGTATTTGATGTCCGGTTGAATGGTGATCAGTTTTTCGGCAAGTTCCCGGCCGTTCATTTCCGGCATGACCACATCGGTTATCAGCAGGTGGATCCTGTCTCCATATTCCCGGGCCAACCGAATCGCTTTCGCAGGGCTGGTTGTCGACAGGACCTTATATCCCATCCTTTCAATGATGCGTTTTCCCAATTCGAGCAGGGCCGGCTCGTCTTCCACCAGCAGGACGGTTTCCCGGCCGCCCGGCTCGGGTTCGTTCCGTTCCGCCGATGGCGTTTTCTCAATGTCTCCCGCATGCCGCGGCAGATAAATTCTGAAGGTCGATCCCAGGCCGGGTTCGCTGTACACATTGATGAACCCGTTGTTCTGCTTGACGATCCCGTATATGGTGGCAAGGCCTAAACCGGTACCCCGGCCCAGGCCTTTGGTGGTGAAAAAAGGTTCAAAAATTTTGTCGAGGGTAGCCTTGTCCATGCCGCACCCATCGTCACTTATGGCCAGCAGTACATAATCTCCTGGAACAAACCCCCGATGTTCCGCGCAATAATCCTTGTCAAAGGTTTTGGTTGCCGTTTCGATGGTAATCTTGCCTACGTCGGAAATGGCGTCCCGGGCGTTGACGCACAGGTTGGCCAGGATTTGATCGAGCTGGGTCGGGTCCAGCTTGACCGGCCACAGGTCGCGACCTGGAATCCAGACCAGATTGATGTTCTCGCCGATGAGCCGGCGCAGCATCTTGAGCAGGCTTTCCACTTCTCCGTTGAGATCGAGCACCCTGGGGGCAACCGTCTGTTTCCGGGCAAAGGCCAGGAGCTGGCGGGTGAGGTTGGCAGAGCGCAGGCCTGCCTCCCGGATCTGCCGGAGATCTTCCTGGAGCGGGTCTGACGGATCGATCGCTTCCATGGCCAGTTCAACATGGCCGAGAATGACCCCGAGCATGTTGTTGAAGTCATGTGCCACGCCCCCGGCAAGACGGCCCACCGATTCCATTTTCTGGGCCTGCCGGAACTGTTCCTCCAGCTTGCGGCGTTCGGTGACATCGGTAAATATAATGAAGTTCAGATTTTCACTGCTTGCCAGGCGAAACTCGACAAGACGCTCCTCGCCGTTCTTGCAGCGCGCGGGATACTCCCGCGGCGGGAGTTCCGTGTCGGTCTGGCGGGCATTTTCGAGGTCAGCGTACCATTGCCGGATGATTTCACCGCGGAGCTGTTCGTCAGGATAGGCCAGCCGCCACCACTTTTTAACCGAGGGCATATCCTCCATGGTGTAGCCGAAAAGATCAACAAACCGTTTGCTGATAAAAAGCGTATTCTGATCGCGATCAGCAATAACAATGCCCACCGGCGCGGTTTCCGCGAGTTGGCGAAAGCGGGATTCGCTCTCTCGCAGCTCCCGCGTTTTCATTGCGACCTGCCTGCGGAGGGTCCAGGACCACAGGGCGGCGGCGAGGAGAAACAGGATGAGGGGGACAAGGACCGTTGTGGAGTAGCGCAGCGCGATGAGGAGCGGCGGCGGCCTGTCCTCGTAGACGCCCAGCCATTTTTCATAAATTCGCCGATATTCGCCGTTTCTTTCCAGGACCTTCAACCCTTCACTGAACTGGGCCAACAGGGCCTTGCGATTGTTCGAAACAGCGTAGCAGTATTCCAGGGAGGCAAACGGCATTTTGCCCAAAACCAGATTGGTCCAGCCGTTTTTCTCGATGAGGTTCATGGAGCTGATCCGCACCGCTAGGGCATAGTCGTGTTTTCCTTCGGCCAGTTCGCGTAAAACGTCTTCCTGGGTCTCCACCAGCGTGATTTGGGCCTTAAGTCCCTGCGTCGCAAGAAGGGAGTGGATGGCGTCACCTTCCTGCACCACGATCCGTTTGCCGGTGAGCTGCTCCATCGAATCGGGAGGTTTGCCTTCGCCTTTCCTGGCAATGCTCACATAATGGCTCACCGCATGGGGTTGGGAAAAATCAAATTGCAGATCGCGCGCCGGGGTATAGAACATTCCCTGCACGATGTCGATCTCGCCTTTTTCCAGGCCTGCCATGATCTCCTTCCAGGGGCCGAGGCGGATCTCGATGTCGAGCCCCATTTCCTGGGCAATGGCCTGGCTGAGGTCAACGGCGTATCCTGCCGGCTTGCCGTGCTTGTTGAGGTATTCGAAAGGGGGGTAGTTGTGGTCGCCGCCGACGACGATGGGCTTGTCCGACGGAAGTTCCAGGGCGGCAAACCATTTGGCGTGCAGATGGCGATAGGTCCCGTCCGCGGTGACGATGGCCAGCCCTTCGTTGAGCAGGGCCAGGGTTTCCCGGTCCCCATCCTTGACGGCAAAGCAGTAGTCCTGCCGGAATCCCTCGATGGGCCTGTCGATGATCTGCAGGTTGGTCAGGCCGGTTTTCTGGATGAGGCGCAGGGCCACCAGTCGTTGGGCGACTACCGCATCGTGGCGTCTTTCCGAGAGTTCGCGCAGGGCATCTTCAAAGGTGGCCGTGGTATGGATCTCGATGCCGCGTTCTTCACGGCGCAGAAACTCTTCGGCATTGTCGTCCTGCATCACGGCAACCCGCTTGCCGCGCAGATCCGCCATTTCGTTGATTCCCCTGGTGCCTTTCCGGACGACGATGACCCCGTGCAGCGACATATAGGGGACCGTGAAGTCGAAGAGTGCTTCACGTTCCGGAGTCCGCCCCACCAGGGGCAGGGCCTGGATTTCTCCTTTTTCCAGAAGGCCGCGGACCTCGGACCATGTGCCGGTGCGAAAGGAGACCTCCCGGTTCATGGCGGCCAGGGCTGCGCGCAATAATTCAACAGCGAAGCCGTCGGCATTTCCCTCGGTATCGACAAGGCTGAAAGGTGGGTAGTCGATCTCCGCGGCGCTGAGAACGTGAGGCGCCGCCGCGGCGGGCGATGGCGGGACGACGATACAGCTCAGGGCTGCAAGAAGGATAAAATACAGGCGGCGCAACAGGCAGGGCTGCCGCGCAGAGTTGTTCGGGGCGTGGCACAGGGTCTGATCATTCATAAAATGATAACCTCGCAATGGATAAAACGCCGTGCATCTGTGGTCCCGCCGGGAAGATTGGCCGCGGATTCAGGTATCGCGTTTGCCTGAGGGCCATCCGATACTTTCAGCATACTGGTGTGGAATCTCGTGTCAACCGAAAATACACGAGGGGCTGGGTCCGGCCGAGCCGGTGAAGAACGATGAAGTTCAGTCAGCGGACATTGCCGCCGGCGGGTTGTACGCCGTCGCGGATACGGTCCAGTTGGTCGCTGAGGTCCTTGATCTCGCGCTGCCAGTAATGAGGAATGCCGAAATCGGGGATCACCGGGGACGAGCCGTCGTCGGCCACCTGGCGGGCGCACCAGGCCGAGTAGTGGATGAAGCGCATGGCCCGGAGCGGTTCGATGAGGGCGAGCGTCCGTCGGTCAAAATGACGGAAGGTTTCATACCCTTCCAGGAACAGTTCGATTTCCGGGAAGGACTGCTCGGCATAGTCGGGCAGGAGCATCCAGAAATCCTGGACCGGCGGGCCTACGGCCATGTCGTCGAAGTCGATGAGGAAGAAGGACTCACCGGGCCGATGGATGAGGTTGGCGAAGTGGCAGTCGCCGTGGATCCGGATCATTTCCACGCCGGCGAACAGGGGGGTGATTGCGGCAATCAGGGTTTCGGCCAGCTCTGCGTAGGACCTGCGCAGATCAGAGGGAATGAATCCCGTCTCCAGGAGGTAGTCCACCTGCTCCCTTGTCGAGCGGTCCGGCGCCAGGATGATCCGATCCCGGGGCGGGTGCGCGGCGCCCACCGCATGGGTGCGGCCGATGAGCCGGCCCAACTCCAGCCACTGGTCATCGGTGTACTCATCGAAACTGCGGCCGCCGCATTTTGGGAACAGGGCATAGCGCATGCCCTGGTGGCTGCCCAGAGTGGAGCCGTCCCGCAGCCGCAGGGGCGGGATGACCGGGATTTCCTGCGCGGCCAGTTCGAGAAGGAAATCGTGTTCATCGTGCAGGGCCGCCTCGGACCAGCGGCCGGGCCGGTAGAACTTGATGATCAGCCCCTCGCGCTCTTCGGTTTCCAGCTCATAGACCCGGTTGATATAGCTGGCCAAGGGTCGGCAGAGATTGGTGCAGCGCACCGCCAGCGCCTGCTCCGCGAGAGTGAGGACCAGGTCAGGGGTCAGGGCGTGCAGCAGGGATCGGGATGGGGGGGCAGGCGTTCTGTTCATCGTTCCTGTCGGCAGAAGTGTCGGAAAAGGAAAAAAATAAGAATAACCTATTGATAAATATTGTCAACAATGGTAAACGGCTCAGATCCCTGTGCGGTGCGTCTGAAGCGCCCCGCTTTTCCGACCTTTAATTCCTCTTGCGTGTTTCCCACCCTGCAGCGAATGCCGGCATGGGCCCCATCGATAATGGGGCATTTACGGCACCCTGGTCGAAAATGGTCCTTGGGACAAAGGGTCCCGGGCTGGTTGCATGACCGGATGTTGACCAGGAAGATTGGTTTTCGTTGCAAGGATAAACCGCGCGTGTTCCCCCTCGCCGGACCGGCTTGCCTGAATTTTTCCGCTCTCTGACGAGGAAATATGAATGAATTTACAGTATTAGGCGTGAAGCCCGAGGTCGGGCAGGCCCTGGCTGAACTGGGCTTCACCGCCCCGACCCCGGTGCAGGAACAGGTTATTCCGGTCCTGCTCCGGCAGGAAGGCGACTGGATCAGTCTGGCCCAGACCGGCACCGGCAAGACCGCCGCCTTCGGTATTCCCCTGGTCCAGCAGGTCGATCCGGCCAGTCGCCGGATCCAGGCCCTGGTCCTCTGCCCGACCCGCGAGCTCTGCATTCAGGTCGCCCGGGATCTTGACGCCTTTGCCAGGTATTTGCCGGGGATAAAGACCCTGGCGGTCTACGGCGGGGCTCGGATCGACACCCAGATCAATGCCCTGCAGCGCGGGGTGCACCTGGTGGTCGCCACTCCCGGCCGCTTGAATGACCTGCTCCGGCGCGGCTGCGCTGACCTGTCCACCATTCGGACTGTGGTCCTGGACGAGGCGGACGAGATGCTCAACATGGGCTTTCTGGAAGAGATCGGCGCCATCCTCGGCCAGACCCCGGCGGACAGGCAGACCCTGCTTTTTTCCGCGACCATGTCCCGCGAAGTCGCCACCATTGCCAAAAAATACATGACCGCGGCCAAGGAGATCCTGGTCGGCCAGCGCAACAGTGGGGCGGTCAACGTCCGCCATCAGTACTGCATGGTAAGGGCGCAGGACCGATTCCCTGCCCTGAAACGGATCGTGGATCTGCATCCGGATATCTACGGGATCATCTTCTGTCGCACCCGGCAGGAGACCCAGGAGGTGGCGGACCGGCTGATCCAGGACGGTTACCGGGCCGACGCCCTGCACGGCGAACTGGCGCAGGGGCAGCGCGACCTGGTCATGGCCAAGTTCCGCCGCCGCAATCTGCAGCTCCTGGTGGCCACCGACGTGGCGGCGCGCGGGGTTGATGTCAATGACCTGACCCATGTCATCAATTACAACCTGCCCGACGACCTTGCCGTGTATACCCATCGTAGCGGCCGCACCGGCCGGGCCGGCAAGGCGGGCATCTCGATCTCCATCATCCACCAACGAGAAGGGTGGCGGATCAAGGCCATGGAAAAGAACATCGGCCGTTCCTTCGAGTACGCCAGGGTTCCCTCGGGCCGGGAGATCTGCGCGAACCAGATCATGAGCCGGATCAGCGGGCTGGTCGAAACGCCCGCGGAATATTCCGGGATCGAGGCGATCCTGCCGGCGGTCACCGAAAAGCTTGCGGAACTCGACCGGGAGGAGCTGATCCGGCGCCTGGTCGCCCGTGAGGCCAAAGGGTTTCTCGCCTACTATCAGGATGCTCCGGATCTGGATGCGCGCGAAAAGGGTGAGGAGCGCGGCCAGAAACAGCGAAGGGAGCAGGATCGCGGCAAACAGAGAAACGCGGAGCAGTATACCCGCTTTCAGGTCAACGTGGGCAAGGAGGACGGCGTTCTGCCCCAGCGGCTCATCGCGATCATCAACAGCGGCGGCGGCCGTCAGCGGATCGCCATCGGCAAAATCGAATTGCGCCGCAATCAGTCCTTCATCGAGGCGGACAGCAGATTCGCCGACAATGTCCTGCATGCCTTTCAGCGGTTGATGATCAACGGCAAAAAGGTACACATAGAGATTAACGGGATCGGCGGCGGCGAGCAGGGCGACGTCCGGCGTAGCGGAGCCGGCGGGCCGGGGCCGAAACGGCCGGGGAGTTCCCGGCCGGGTGCCTGGAAGAAACGGGCGAACTGAGTGCCCGGGAGAACTTAGCCTTTGATTTTTTTCTGCTCCCTGATCATCTCCTGGAGTGCCCGCAGCAGGTCGATGGCCGAGAGCATGCCCACCAGGGTTTCGGTCTTGTCCAGGACCGGAGCCGCGCCGATACCCTTGTCCAGGAGCAGGTTCACCGCCTTGTTCAGGGTATCGTAGGTATGGAGCACATGCACGTTTTTGATCATGACGTCGTTGACGTGCATGCTGTTGTCCAGGTAATAGACATGGGAGATATCGTGCGCCTCGTCCACCCAGTTGGGCCGGCGCAACTCTCGGTCGCTGATGATGCCGATGAGCTGCTTTTTCTCGTCCACGATGGGCAGATGGCGGATGGCATGCGTCTTCATCAGGAAGAAGGCCTCGCGGATACCCATATCCTGGGTAATGGTAATGACCTGCCGGGACATGTAGTTGCTCACTTTGATCGCCATGCATGCGCCTCCCTGGGCTGAATTTGAGGGGTTCTCCCAAAGTATACTCTGTTCCCGGGCCTCAAACAAGAAATGGTGTGCGAAGGGAGCATTGACAGGCCCCCGGCGGCAGGGTAGCATGCCTGGAGGGTTTATGTTTCCTCTTCATCGGCCGAGGCCGTTTCGCCAAGTACCGCCGCCCTGCCATCATGCCGCGCATTGATCTCATCGCCCTGAACTGCCGCTATTCCCATTCCTGTCTGGCCCTGTTTTATGTGCGCCGGGAACTGGAACACAACCTGGCCGCCGTCACCGCGAGCCTGCGCCAGTTCACCATCAACGACCCTTACTATTCCACCCTGCTCAAAATCGGCGGCTCCGATGCCCATGCCCTGTTTTTTTCAGTCTATATCTGGAATGGTCCGTATGTGGAGCGTCTGGTGCGCGACCTGGCGAAGATCAGGCCGGAACGGTCCATGGTGCTGGGCGGGCCGCAGGCCGCGGTTCTGACGTCGTTGCCCGGGTGCTGTACCGTGGTGGAAGGCGAGATCGAGGGGGTGGGGGACCGCTTTTATCAGGACCTGGCGGCGGGCAGCCTGCGTCCCCATTACCGGGCCGAGGCCGGCCGGCCCTTTCCCTCGCCCTACCGGCCGGACGATTTCACCGGGCAACTCCGCCACCGGCAGGTCTACTATGAATCGTCCCGGGGCTGTCCGTTTCACTGCGCCTACTGTCTTTCCTCGGTGCAGCAGGGGGTGCGCCGTAAGGAGCCCGCCCTGGTGGAACAGGAGCTGGCCGGGATCCTCCCCTTTGCCCCCCGGATCATCAAGTTCGTGGATCGGACCTTCAACGACCAGCCTGAGCGGGCCCTGGCCATCTGGCGCTGGCTGGCGGCCCGGCCAGAGCCGACCAGGTTTCACTTCGAGATCGCCCCGGACCGGTTCAGCGAGGAGATGTTCGCCATGCTCGCCGAGGTGCCTCCCGGCCGCTTCCAGTTCGAGATCGGCATCCAGTCCACCAACCCGGCGACCCTGGCCGCCATCCATCGCGGCATGGACGTGGCCGTCGCCCTGGCCAATGTCAGGCGGCTCGTTGCGCTGAGCACCGTGCACCTGCACGTGGACCTGATCCTGGGCCTGCCCTTTGAGACCAGGGAGAGCTTCCGCCACTCCCTGAACCAGGTCTTTTCCCTGGGCGCGGACCATATCCAGATGGGGCTGCTCAAGGTCCTGCCGACCACCCCCATGCGCGAGAAGGTCGAAGAATATGGCCTGGTGTACTGCGCGGAGCCGCCCTATGAGATCCTGGCCACCCGCTGGCTGCCGCAGACAGAGCTTGCCGAACTGTACGCCCTGGGTGAATGCCTGGAGGCCTTTCACAATAATCGCTATTTTTCCAGTCTCTGGCGGTACCTGCGGCAAAGCAGGGAAGAGCCGTATCAATTTTTTGAGGGGTTGCTGGCCGTCTGCCGCAAGCACGGCTTTTTCGAGCTGGCCGTGACCCAGGAGCTGCTGGCGCGCATGCTCCTTGAGCTGGCACGGGGCAGGGCGGATCGGAGTCTTTTTCTGGAACTCCTACGCTACGACTGGCTGTGCTGCGGCCACCGGTTCCTGCCGCCCTTTCTGGAGGAGCGGCCGCTTGCCGATCTGCGGGCGGAACTGCGCGCGAGCCTGCCGCCCAGCATGTCCGGAATCTACGACATGCGCGCGCGCAGCGAGTTCCTGAAGCGCGGGGTGTTTCTTAACCTGTCCGGCCGGGCCATGGCCGCCATCGGCCTGGAGGGGGCCGGCCCGGGTTCCGTGCTCTGTTTCCAGCCACGGTTGGCGGCCGGCGATGATCGGCGGCCGCGGGTGTTGACCCTGCCTGTCCCTGCACGGGAGGAGGAGCAAAATGTTTCTGCCGACCACGCCTGAGGAGGTCAGCCAGCTGGGCTGGGACCGGCTGGACGTGATCCTGGTCACCGGCGACACCTATATCGACTCACCCTTCATCGGCGCGGCGGTCATCGGCAAGGTGCTCCTCGCCGCCGGTTTTCGGGTCGGGATCATCGCCCAGCCGGCCACTGAGAGCGGCGAGGATATTGCCCGCCTCGGCGAGCCTCTGCTTTTCTGGGGGGTGACCGGCGGCAGCGTGGATTCCATGGTCGCCAACCGGACCGCCGGCGGCCGCAAGCGGCGCACCGATGACTATACTCCGGGCGGGCACAACACCAGGCGGCCCGACCGGGCGGTACTCGTCTACAGCAACCTGATCCGCAGCCATTTCAAGGAGACCCGCCCCATCGTGCTGGGCGGCATCGAGGCCAGCTTGCGCCGGGTCGTCCATTACGATTATTGGGCAAACCGGTTGCGCCGCTCCATCCTCTTTGACGCCAAGGCCGATTATCTGCTCTACGGCATGGCCGAGCATTCGGTGGTGGAGCTGGCCCGCACGCTGCGGGCCGGTGAGGATCCGCGCTCAATACCGGGACTCTGTTATGCCGGCCGTGACCTGCCCCCTGATTGTCTGGAGCTCCCTTCCTTTAACGAATGCGAACGGGACCGCACAGTTTTCATTCAAATGTTCCACGCCTTCTATCGGAACAACGACCCGCTGCGCGCGAGGCCGCTGGCCCAGCGGCAGGACAGCCGCTACCTGATCCAGAATCCGCCGTCGCCGCTCCCCACCACCGCGGAGCTTGACCGGGTGCACGGTCTGGAGTATGAGCGGGAGGCCCATCCCTACTATGCCCGACAGGGCGAGGTCAGGGCGCTGGAGACCATCCGCTTCGCCCTTGTCACCCACCGCGGCTGCTACGGCGAATGCAACTTCTGCGCCATTGCCGTGCATCAGGGCCGCACGGTTACCTGGCGCAGCCGGGCGTCGATTCTCGCGGAGGCCGAACAGCTGGCCGCCCATCCCCGTTTCAAGGGGATCATCCAGGACGTGGGCGGTCCCACCGCCAATATGTACGGCTTTGAGTGCGCAAAGAAACTGCGCCGCGGCGGCTGCCCGGACAAGCGCTGTCTTTTCCCCAAGGTGTGCCCGCACCTGCCGGTGGATCACGGACCTCAGCTCAGCCTGCTCCGGGATTTGCGGCGGATAAAGGGGGTGCGCAAGGTGATGGTGGCCTCGGGCCTGCGCTACGACCTGATTCTGGCGGACCGGCGAAACGGGGTCAACTACCTGCGCGAACTGATCCGCCACCATGTCTCCGGCCAGCTGAAAATTGCGCCGGAACATACCGAAGAGCATATCCTCGCCCGCATGGGCAAGCCTGGCCCGGACAGCCTGCTCCGGTTCCGGGAGCTGTTCATGGACCTCAACGAACAGGAAGGCCGCCGACAGTTTCTGACCTACTATCTGATCGCCGCCTATCCCGGCTGCACCCAGCAGGATATGCGGCAGCTGCGCCGTTTCTGCGTGGAGAATCTCAAGCTGCTGCCCCGCCAGGTCCAGATTTTCACCCCCACCCCCTCCACCTACGCCACCCTCATGTATGTTGCCGAGCAGGATCCCTGGACCGGCGCGCCCTGCTTTGTGGAAAAAAGCGATGCCCGCCGCGATCGGCAGAAAGCGGTGCTGGCGCCGGAAAATCCGCCGGCCGGGGACCTGGCCCGCAAACCGGGAGTCGGCAAAAGGAAGGGCGGCAGGTAGACGGCTGCCCGTCGCGGGAAGAAGGCGGCGCGCCGGGAATCGGCTTGGCTTGGGAAGGGGGTGCGACAATGCACCACATTGCATTCCGGCCGGCCGCTGCTACTCTGTGGGACTATTCGGCCGGTCGGCCGGGGAATAATCAACAGCGGTCCATCCCCTGGAGGGTCGCAAAATACAAGGAGAAAGCAATGTTTGGACTCGGCACCCCGGAACTCGTGATCATCCTGGTTATCTGCTTTATCGTTTTCGGCGGCAAGAGGCTTCCGGAACTCGGCGCGGGCCTGGGCAAGGGCATCATCGCCTTTAAGCGGGGACTGCGCGCCAGCGAGGAGACGCCTCCGGCTCTGGCGCGCGAGGAAGGAGAGTAAGTGCCTGATTATTTTTTGTCGAGGATCTCGCCCACCCATGCCTGGGCGGCCGCCACCTTGGGAAACCCGATGGTGGAGATGAGCAGCAGCAGGCTATGGCGGATCTCCTCTTCCGTGGCACCGGCTTTGAGCGCCCTGCGGGTATGGGAGTGCACGGAGCCGGTGGACTGGTTGGCCGCCGCCACCGCCAGCTGAATCAGCTCGGCGGTTTTATTGTCGATGGGTCCTGCCTCCCGCACGGTTTTTCCCAGCGTTTCCACGGCGGCCAGCACCTTGGGGAAATTTTTGGTCAGTTTCTGATAGTGCTTGCTCGCGATTTCTTTCTTGGCCATGTCGTCCTCCTTGCAGGATATTGGAGGCAAGGGGACTTTTTTCCCCTGTCCGCCCACTGAATTACAACAGTATAACCGAAGATGCCCGGTCATGTCACCCCGTCAGGCTGCCCGCCGGATTTCTTTTTTGCCGGGGTTGGTCCAGCAGGTCGGGTCAAGGGGCTGGAGCCCCCATATCAGCCTGGCCTTGTCGCACCATTCATTGACCGTGCCGTTCTCCCAGGACGGGGCAAAGTTGCGGCAGACCGATGCTCGTTTCAGGTAAATGGCGCAGTGAACCCCTTCGCCGATGGTGCCCAGCAGGGCAATGCAGCGGGGCGTCCGGCTGCCCGTACCTTTCATCGCCAGGTAATGGCTCTGCAGATGCTCGGCGAGGTGATGGGGCACGCCGTCAGGGATGGCCAGATCGGATTCCGCCCAGTAGAACGATACCCTGAAACAGGCGCAGCAGGCCCCGCAGGTCAGGCAGGGGTTGTAGGCATCCATAAGTGCGGCACCAATGGGGGGAAACCTTCGTTTCGGTACTTTCTCTAACCGCTCACGCAAAAAAAATACGGAACCGACGTTGATCTCCCCAGTAATTTATTGAAATCACGATGGCTGTTGCTCAGTGTGTTGAGCAGTAAAGCGAGTATCATGTATTCGCCTGGCAAAAAAGGCAAGAGGAAAGAAAAAAGTCGGACAAGGCGGTTAGAGATCCTGGAACAGGGTGCCGGCCCGCCAGTCGTTGGTTCCGCCCGCCGTTCTGTCCAGACCGCCGCTGACGCTGGCGGCAAGCCCGCTGGCAGTATTGTATTCGCCGCCGCTCACGCTCGCATAATTTCCGCTCGCCGTGTTCCACAGCCCTCCGCAGATGCTTGCCGAGCTGCCGGTGGCGTCATTGTTGGCCCCACCGCTGACGCTTGCGTACAGGGTTTTGCTTCATTGCTCTGGCCGCCGCTCACGCTGGCATAGGAGCCGCTTGCCGTATTGCCGTATCCGCCGGTGACGCTGGCAAAGGGAGCGGTGCTGTTATTGAAATGGCCGGCGAGTAACCCGCCGTACGAAGAGAAATTATGGGTCGAACCGACGACAAGGTTGTGCGAGCCGCTCCGGTCATTGATCATGCCGCCGATATTGCGGAGTTCATTGTACCCGACAATCAGATTGCCCAGACCGTTCACCGGACCGCTGGTGTCGCCGGATCCGTCGACGATATGGACATTGACCCCGCTGAAGGTGATGTCGTTGCCATCCCGGGAAACCCCGGCCAGGACTGCTTCCAGTGCCGCCACCCTGGCCCGGAGATCGCTGTTGCCCAAGGGGATGACCACGACCCGGTCGGCGGCGATGGTAAGAAGTGATGAGGAAGCCGCCACCACGACCATAACGCCTGTCTGAACCAGAATGCTTGATAATCTGCTCATGGTTCCCCTCCGTTTTGTTGAAATGATTGAAAAGTTGCCACCGCCCGGACCGCAAAGCGGCAGCAGTTCTCCTGCCAGCCGGCATAGCCGATGGCGGTGTTGACGAACCAGGACGTTGTTTCGGATCTCCGGTCGCAGCTCCAGAACCAGTTCCGCTCCCCTGAAAAGGAGCCGTTGGGGGCATCGTCAAGGAACAGAGCGTTTTCCCGGGGCAGGGACAGGAGTTCATTGACCGTGGGCAAGCGCCACCCGGCGATGCCGCCGATGCGGCCGGCATTGAGATCGTCGATCAGGGCGGTTGCTTCCTCGCGGTTCAGGAGCAGGGGGGCGATGCGCCGCTGCCAGACGAGACCGGTGGCCTCGTCCAGCACCGTCTCGCCATCTCTTTCGGCAAGGCGGCTGCAAACAGGAGTGAGGGGTTGCCAGAGCCGGTCCACCGCAAAAATTTTCCTCGCCTTGTCGCCGGCGATGCGCAGGGGCGAGGAGCGCAGGGGCGATGACCGGTCATGGTTGCAGGGCGGTTTTTCCCGATGTGCAGGGCGGGGATTCAGTTGCAGGCGCAGCAGGGCCGCGGCCATTTCCGCCGCGTCCTGAAAGCGGGCGGCCGGCCGCCAGCTGAGCGCCCTGGCGAAAAAAGCGTCCCAGTCCTCGCCGTAGCGCGGGTTGACCCGGCTCAGCATGAATCCCTTCATTGCCGGCAGCTCGCCGGTGAGCATCCGATAGAGCAGGACCCCGGTGGCATAGAGGTCCGCCCGCCGGTCCGCCTTCTCCGGGTTGCCGATCTGCTCCGGCGCCGTATAGTAAGGCGAGCCGATCCGGATGCCCGGGGCGGCGAAGGCCTGACCGGTGAGATGCCTGGCCATGCCGAAATCGCAGATTCGAATCGTGTCCCCCTCGCTGAGAAGCATGTTGAAGGGCTTGATGTCCCGATGGATGATCCCGGCCGTATGGATGTACGCCAGGCCGGCCAGGACCTGGCCGGCATAGGCAATGGCCTTTTCCGGTGGCACCTGGCGGCTGCTCTCCTCCACCCGGTAGTGCTCGCCGAGCATGGTCCCCAGATTGGCGCAGAAGAGCTCCATGGCATAGTACGCCCTGCCCCGGCTTTCGCCCCGGTCAAGAATTTCGGCGACATTGGCATGCCGGAGCCCGGACATGATTGCCATCTCAGCTTCGAAGAGTGCGCGCAGGGTCTCCATGCCCAATGTCTCGCGCAGCGGCTCGCTCGGAGCAAGGACCTTGAGGGCGACCAGGCGGCCGTCTTCCGGCGCCACGGCCCGGTAGACGGTCGCCATGCCCCCATGGCCGATCACGCCGCTAATGACATAGCGGTCGATACGTTCGGGGTGGCAGATCGGTTCCATGATCGAAGCAGGCCTACCAGACCAGGCGCTGGGCGTTGAACTCGGGAAAGCCAAGCTGGTGCAGCCTGTTCACCGTCCGCTGCACCTCATAGGGGACGCCCAGGAAACTGACGGTTCCCTTGTCCGGATCCCAGAGCAGATACTTGGCCTGGTTGTTGATGCCGTCGCGCGGCTGGCCCACGCTGCCCGGATTGATAAGGTAGCGCCGGTCGGGATGGAGGCGGTAGGTGGCCAGCTCAGCCTCCATGCCTTCTTCGGGCGGCAGTCCTTCTTCAAAAAAGCTGAGGACATGGGTATGGCCGTAGAAACAGATTTGTTCGGGAAAGGAAAGGAAAAATCGTTCCAGCATGCGGGCGTTGGGATAAAAGAGATAGCAGGTGGGCGATTTCGGCGGACAACCGTGGACCAGCCGCATCCCCCTGTGCACCAGAACCGGTTCCAGACCGGCAATCCAGGCGAGATCTTCCGCGGACAGCAGGGGCAGGGTCATCTCCAGGGAGCGTTTCGGATCGGGATTCATCCGTTCCAAATACGCACGGTTCAGGGCGGCGTATTCGTGGTTGCCGAGAATGGAGCGTATCCCTCGCCTGCGCAGCTCCCGGAGAACTTCGCCGGGATCCGGGCCATAGCCGATGCTGTCTCCCAGGCAGAGGATTTCGGACACCTGCCGGCCGGCAATGTCTTCCAGTACTGCTTCCAGGGCGGCGAGGTTGGCATGGATGTCGGCAAGGACGGCGATACGCATTGATTTTTTCCCGATCAGGATGGCAGGGCATGACAGGCATGTCCCGGAATCGACTTCTTTTATGAGCCTCTTGCAAAATGAGCGTCGTTACGAGATCGAGAGAAAAATATTCGGGGCAAGGATGAGTTGCGAAATCGCCCGGAAGCGTAGCAGCGCTACGTTGAGGACGATTTTGCAAGGAAGGCGCCGCCCAGGATATTTTTAGCCGATCGCAGTAGATGCTCATTTTGCAAGAGGCTCTTTATGTTACCGTAAAAAAAAGGCAGGGTGAAGGAAGATGTTGTGTCTCCGGAAGAGGAGGTGAGCAATGGTGCTGGCATTCCGTCAGCCCCCTGGAAACGGGGGTAACTGGTGCCCGGCGTTGCTGTACATCAGGTCGAGTTTGTGCTACTATACACAGACAGGCCGCCAGCGAAAGTGGCGGGATGCCGGGCTGGAAAACTGACAGGGGAGAGGACATGAAGGTGCTGTCCGGAAGAAAAGGGTTGCCGGTCGAGACGGTTTTTTTGCGCCGCCTGTTTTCGTTGCCGTTGCTGGCGGTGCTTGCCGTTTGCTGTCTTCTGCCGCTGGCCGGCTGCGACGAGCCGCGGGAGGTGAAGAAGATATCCCTGGCCGAGAAGGTAGGGCCGGAGGGAGAGCCTGATGGGCCGACCGGGAAAAAGTTGCGGATTGCCGTTTCCGCGATCATCTCGCCGAGAGAAACCTTTGCTTCGTACCAGGACATGCTGCGCTATCTGGAAAAGAAGGCCGGCATTCCCGCCGAACTGATCCAGCGGGAGACCTATCAGGAGGTGAACGAGCTCATCGGCAGCCGGAAGCTGGAGATGGCGTTCATCTGCACCGGGGCCTATGTGGAAGGCAAAGAGCGGCAGGATATGGAACTGCTGGCTGCACCGGTGGTCAACGGCGAGCCGGTCTATTATTCGTATATTATTGTGGACGGCCGGTCCGGCATCGACGGCATGGAAGGGTTGCGGGGCAAGAGCTTTGCTTTCACCGACCCCCTTTCCAACACCGGCTGTCTCGCTCCGCGTTATCTTTTGTTGCAGCAAAACGAAACGCCGGAGCACTATTTTCGGAAGACCATCTTCACCAACAATCACGACCGCTCCGTCGAGGCGGTGGCCAAGGGCCTGGTGGATGGCGCGGCGGTCGACAGCCTGGTCTATGATGCTTTAGCTGAAAGCAATCCCCAACTCGTCGCCCATTTGAAGATTATCGACCGATCGCCGCCCTTCGGGATTCCCCCGGTGGTTGTCCCCCGGGAGCTTCCTTACGGACTGAAGGAACAGCTCCGAGAAATCTTGCTCGCGATGCACCAGGATCCGGAAGGCAGGGAGATCCTCCACACGTTGAAGATCGATCGCTTCGTCCGGGTTGAGGACGCCCTCTACGACAGGGTCAGGGAGATGTACCGCAAGGTCAGGGCGTACGATCTGCAACCAAGGTAGCCGAGTGCGCTCGTTTTTTGCTCATCTGCGCCTGCGCTGGAAGATCGTCCTGCTGATTCTCGGGCTGAACGGGGCGCTGGGCGCGGCTTTCACCGTTGCCCTCACCCCCGTCCTCACCGGCCCGGTCCAGAGAGAACTGGAGGACAGGGGGGAGCTTATCGTCCGCCATCTCGTGGAAAGCGTCGTTGATCCTTTTCTGGTCAATGACCTGCTTCGCCTGCAACAGCTGGTCGACGGCGCCATGGGTCTGGAAGATGATCTGGTCTACGTGTTCATCGGTTCCCGGGGCAGCCTGCCCCTGGTGCATACTTTCCCGGATGGATTCCCCAGAGACCTGCTTGACGCACACCAGCCGGATCAGGAAGAAGGGTTGAGCATCCTGCGGCTGGCGACGGAGCGGGGTGAAATTTTCGACTTTGCCGCACCGGTTCTGCTCGGCCACAACTATTATGTCCATGTCGGCATGTCCAATGTCCATCTTTTACAGGTCCTGGCGGCGGCCCGCAATCTTCTCTACCTGGTCATGGCCGTGTTCGCGGTTGCCGGGTTCGCCGCCGCCCTGTACCTGGCCACCCTCATTACCCGGCCGTTGGCCCTGCTGACAATGGGCGCGGAGGAGGTGGGCAAGGGTGCACTGGGCAAAAAGGTCCCGGTCGTCAGCCGGGACGAACTGGGCCAACTAGCCGAGAAATTCAATGAAATGTCCGACAGCCTGGACCAGCTGATGACCGAGCGGCTCCAGTCGGAACAGAAACTGAAGGAAGCCCTCTTGCTCATGGAGAGCATTGCCAACGGCATCGGCGAAGGGATCATGCTGTTGAACCTGGATTTTCGAATCGTCTGGGCCAATAACTATATCCTGGATCAGTACCGGGTACCCTTGGAGGAGATCCGGGGCAGGTTCTGTTACGAGGTCACCCATAACAGCACTTCGCCCTGCGCTCCCCCCCATGCGCCCTGCCCGATTCTGCAAGAGGAGGGAATTGCCGGCTTGCCGGTCCCCCTGGAGCATATCCATTTTGACCGGGAGGGGAAGCGACGGGTCATTGAAGTCATTGTCTACCCTCTTCGGGATGAGGAGGGAGACATCTACCAGTATCTGCACATCTCCAGGGAGATCACCGAGCGGGCGGAGCGGATGAGCCTGGAAGATCAACTCCGGCATTCCCAGAAAATGGAAGCCATCGGCCGTCTTTCCGGCGGCATGGCGCACGATTTCAACAATATCCTGACCGCGATCATGGGCTTCAGCGAACTGGGGATGACCCATCTCCGGGAAGGTGATCCGGCCCGGGAAAAATTCGGGTCAATCATGGCGGCGAGCAAACGGGGCGCGGAATTGACCCGGCAGCTGCTGGCTTTCAGCCGCAAACAGGTGGTAACGCCCCAGGTCATCAATCTGAATGCGGTCATTACCAATTTTTCCAGGATGCTGCACCGGCTGGTGGGTGAAGATGTCGAGCTGCGTCTGGTCTGCCGGCCGGGCATCGGCAATATCAAGGCCGATGCCGGCCAGATCGAGCAGGTGTTGATGAATCTCGCGGTCAACGCCCGGGATGCCATGCCCTCAGGCGGACAACTGACCATTGCCACCGATATGCAAAGCCCACCTTATCTTGAAGCGAATGCGACCGGCTTGGGCAGGGCCGACTATGTCATGCTCTCGGTGGCGGACACCGGCCACGGCATCAGTGCCGAGGAACGCGAACGGATCTTCGAGCCTTTTTTCACCACCAAGGCGCAGGGGACCGGCCTGGGGCTGGCCACGGTGTACGGTATCGTCCGCCAGCATGGCGGCGAGGTGGAGGTGGAGAGTACGCCGGGGAAGGGGACGACGTTTTTTCTTTATTTCCCCGAGGTGGAGGAGGTGGAGAGCGAGGTTGAGCCCGTTCCGGAACAGCGGCTGGCCGATATGCCCCGGGGCGCGGAAACAATCCTGCTGGTCGATGACAGCGTTGAACTGGTCGGGCTGCTCTCGGAAATTCTTGCGCCGCTGGGGTATCATGTCCTGGCCGCGACCAGTGCTTCCGAAGCTCTCGGAATCGGCAAGGGCGGGAAGGAGCCCATTGATCTGCTCCTGACCGATGTGGTCATGCCGGAGATGAGCGGGGTGGAAGTTGCGTCAATTCTGAAAAAAGAGCGGCCGGGCCTGAAGATCATCTACATGTCCGGGTATACGGACGCCTATCAGGGGTTTGCCGGCGGTATGGAAGGGGTGCCCTTTCTGGAAAAGCCGATCATGCCGGTCACGCTTGCCCGCATGATCCGCGAGGTCCTTGATGGAGAGGGGCGGCCGGCCGACGGCCAGGTCTGAGGGTGGCCGCTGAACTCCCAGTTTCCCGGGTGCTGCCCGAGCTGCGGCAACACCTGGGTACCGGGCGCGGAGCGGTCCTCTGCGCGCCGACCGGTTCCGGCAAGACCACCTTGACCCCGCTTGCCCTGCGCGACGAGCCGTGGCTTGCCGGCCGCACGATCATCCTGGTCGAGCCCCGCCGCCTGGCCGCCCGCCTGGCCGCCGTCTATATGGCGGAACTGCTTGGCGAAGAGGCCGGCCGGACCGTGGGGTACCAGGTGCGCTTTGATCGTCGCATCGGCAGGGACACCCGCATCGAGGTCGTCACCGAGGGGATTCTGCTCCGCCGCCTTCAGCAGGACCCGGAACTTGCCGGGGTCGGCCTGATCATTTTCGACGAATTCCATGAACGCAGCCTGGAGGGCGATTTTGCCCTGGCCCTCTCCTTGGAAGTAAGGGCCGCCTTGCGCGAAGATCTGCGGTTGCTGGTCATGTCCGCCACCCTGGATCCCGTGCCGGTCAGCCGGTTGCTGGGCGAGGCGCCGGTGGTGACCTGCGGCACCACCCTTTTCCCGGTGACCGTGCTCCATCTGCCGCCGCCGGTCCAGGCCGCCGGCAGCCGTCCTGATCACCTGGCCCGCAACGTCGCTTCAGCGGTTCGGCGCGCCCTGACGGAACAAGTCGGGGACATCCTGGTCTTCCTGCCCGGCGCCGGCGAAATCCGCCGGACCTTGGATGAGCTGGCCCCCCTCTCCCGAACGGATGGACCGGTTCTGCTGCCCCTGTACGGCGAGTTGAGCCTGGCCGAGCAGGCGCGGGCGGTGCGGCCCGAGCCAAGCGGCCGAAGACGGGTGATCCTGGCCACCACCATCGCCGAGACCAGCATCACCATCGAGGGGATCAGGACGGTGATCGACTGCGGCTGGAAACGGGTTCCACGCTTCGATCCCAACTGCGGCCTGACCCGCCTGGCCACGGTGCGCATTTCTCTGGCCTCGGCCACCCAGCGCCAGGGACGGGCCGGCCGCCTGGGACCCGGCGTTTGCTACCGGTTGTGGGACCGGGGTGTCGAACAAGGCCTGCCGCCTTTTGACCGACCCGAGATTCTGGAGGCAGACCTGGCCGGTCTTGCCCTGCACCTGGCCGCCTGGGGCAGTGTCGATCCGGCTGAGCTGTCGTGGCTCGACCCCCCGCCGCCGGCCGCCCTGGCCCAGGCCCGGACCCTGCTCGTCGGGCTGGGTGCCCTGGAGCGCCGGCTGCGCATCACTGCCACGGGGCGGGCCATGACCGCGCTGCCCGTGCATCCACGCCTGGCCCGATTGCTGCTTGAGGGGCAACGGCTGGGATGCGGTCTCCTGGCTGGTGATCTGGCCGCGCTGCTCTCGGAACGGGACCTGCTCCGGAGTGGCGACCACTCCGTCGATATCGGCGACCGCCTTCATCTGCTGCGCGAATTCCGGGTCCGGGGGGCCGGGGCGGTCAGGCCCTTCGGCGTTGATCCCGGAGCTTGCCGCCGGGTGGAGCAGGTGAGCCGGCAGCTGTGCCAGGCCTTGCCCGGATCCTCATCCGCGCAGGTTGGGGAGTGCTCGGTGGGAACCTTACTGGCCGTTGCCTTTCCGGATAGGCTGGCCCGCCGGCGCAGCGCTTCCGGCTGCAGCTACAAACTCGCCTCCGGCCGAGGCGCCTGTCTCGCACCCCATGACCCCCTGTCCGCCTCGCCGTTTCTGGTCATCGCCGATCTTGATGCCGGCCGGCAGGATGGCCGGGTATTTCTGGCCGCGCCCCTGACCCGCGGGGAGGTCTTTGCGGCGTTCGGCGACGCGCTGATCGAGGAGGATGAGGTGGTCTGGGACGAAAAGGCCGGGGCGGTCACCGCCCGGCGTCTGACCAGGGTCGATGCCCTGGTTATCGACGAACTTCCTCAGGCGAAACCCGACCCGGAAGCGGTCCGAACAGTTCTGCTCGAAGCTATCCGGCAGGAAGGCCTGGCTATGCTGCCCTGGAACGAGGAGGCCCTTTCCCTGCGGGAGCGGGTGCAGTGCCTGGCCGACTGGCAGCCGGGCGAGCATTGGCCTGATCTGAGCGAGGCTCATCTGCGCGAAAGCATTGCCGAATGGCTAAGTCCCTATCTGACCGGGATCAGGAGCCGGGAACAGCTCCGCAGCTTGAAGATGGCCGAGATTCTGCGCAATCTCCTCGACTGGCGTCAACAGCAGAGGCTTGAGCAGGACGCGCCGACTCATATCCAGGTGCCCAGCGGTTCCCGGATCAGGCTGCGCTATGCGGCGGGCGAGCCGCCGGTGCTGGCGGTCCGTCTCCAGGAGATGTTTGGCCTTGCCGATACCCCCACGGTCTGCGGCGGCAGGGTGCCGGTCGTTCTGCACCTGCTTTCTCCGGCCCGGCGCCCCCTTCAGGTCACCTCGGACCTGCGTGGTTTCTGGGACACTTCCTACCACCAGGTGAAAAAGGAGATGAAGGGCCGTTATCCCAAGCACCCCTGGCCGGACGACCCCTGGCAGGCCCCTCCCACCGCCCGGGCCAAACCGCGAAAATAAATTGTCGTCGCCCGGGATAAGGGTCAACCTCCTTTCTCCTGCCCAAAATCAGGAAATGGAGTATACTGAAAGTATTCCCGGGAAACAGCCCGGGTCAGTTGGCAACATCATGCAAAGGAGTACGATCATGAGCAAGGGCAGGGACGCAAAGAAAGAAACCAAGAAACCGGCCAAAAGCGTGAAGGAAAAAAAAGCGGCGAAAAAGGCGAAACAGGAAGAAAAGAAGCGGGGCATATGATCTGCCGGGAGGAGGGGAGGTGGTGGTCGGGCGCATACCTGTCCCTGCCGTCCCGGTCCGGATAATACGGATTTGCATGACACTCTGAGGCTGTTTGTCTGCCAGGTCCTCGCCTGTTCCCTGGTTTGCGAGGCCGTCATTCCAGTTCCGCACGGCCTTTCGCCGGGAAAAAACATTCATGAGAAAACTGGTAGCACAAGAAGAGATCAGCCTTGCCGCGTTGCTGGCCGGTTCCGGGTATTCGAAAACCAAGGTCAAGCAACTCCTCAAGTATCGGGCGATTTCTGTCGGCAATATGCCTGTGACCCGGCATGATCAGGTCCTGCAACCGGGCGACGAGGTCTGCATCAAGAGCGAAAAAGAGGCGGGCGATGTCAGCCGGGCCTGTCAAGGCCTGACGATCATGTATGAGGATGAGTCGATCCTCGTTATCGATAAGGTGGCGGGACTTCTGACCATTGCCACGGACAAGGAGAAAACAAGGACCGCCTATTACCGGCTCACCGCCTGGCTCAAGGAACGGCCCGGGTCCGCGGGGCAGCGCATCTTCATTGTCCACCGGCTCGACCGGGACACCTCCGGCCTGCTGGTTTTTGCCAAAAATGAAAAGGCCAAGCGCGCCCTGCAGGAGAGGTGGCCGGAAACAGACAAGAAGTATGCCGCGATAGTCGAGGGCATCCCCACGGAAACGAAGGGCCGGATTGCCAGCAACCTGCGCGAGACCAAATTCCTGCGGGTCTATTCGGTCCGCGACGGCGAGGGTGACGGCAGGCCTTCGGTGACCAACTATGAACTGGTGAAGGCCGCGGCCAATTACGCCCTCCTTGATATCACCCTGGAGACCGGAAGAAAAAATCAGATCCGGGTACATCTGGCCGACATCGGCCATCCCGTGGCCGGGGACAAAAAATACGGCGCCCGGACGAATCCGGTGGGCCGCCTGGCGCTGCACGCCTATTATCTCGCCTTTACCCACCCGGTCACAGGCAAACGGCTGGAATTCCGGGCGCCCCTGCCCGGCAAGTTCAAGGCGCTGTTTCCGGAGCCGGCCCCGCCAAAGAGCAGCGCAGTTCCGCCGGAGTAGATTCGTACGGCGGAGTCACCTTTTCC
>QZJD01000066.1 GCA_003604995.1 Desulfobulbus sp.
TTTTTGGTCAGTGGAATGAGCAAGCTTCCGCATGCGATGAACAGGCCGGCGCAAAGCAGGCCTGTCCGGAAGGAGCTGGTTTCGGCCAGGGTGGCGATTAGAAAGGGCAGCAGTCCGCCGCCGCCGACAAAGGCCAGGGGAACGGCCAGGGAAATGACCACATTCCGTGTCGCCGGGGCGGCAAGTCCGGCCAGAACGGAAAAGGCCGCGGGAAAGAAACAGACCGCGATACTGGTCTGGAGGAAAATCAGGGTCAACAGGGCAGAGCCCTGGGTAATGCCTATGCCCGCGGTGCAGGCCCCTGAGGCCAGGAGAACGGTCGCCATGGTCCGGCGGTTGCCGAAGCGGTCGGCAAGCCACCCGCCCAGCAGAGTGGTAAACAGGGTGCCGACCCTGGACAGGCCTACCAGCAGGTTTGCCTGCGGCAGGGGTAGATGATGGTCGGTGACCAGGTAGAGGGGCAGGATCGAGAAGACCCCCAGGGTGCCCGAGATGCCCATGGCGAAGAGAATGACCAGTAAGCCGAAATTCCGTTGCAGGGCAATTCGGCGCCAGGTGGCGAGATCGGGAGGCCGGCCGTGCAACTCCCTGCCCCGGCCGAACCGAAAGTAGATCAGTCCGGCGCAGAACGAAAGCAGGGCAAGGAGAAGGATGCACGGCCGCCAGTCGAGATAGCCCAGCAGGAACGAAGCGGTCAGGGGGGCCGACAGGAAGGCCAGGTTGGGCGCGAGCTCATGGACCGCGAAAGCCCTTCCCCAGCGGTTGCTGGCAAACAGGGCGGAAATGGTGGCCACCGCCGAGGGCAGATAAACTCCGCTCGTCAGCCCCAACAGGAAAAAGGCGGTTTGGAGAGAGAGCAGGGAGTTGCCGGCGGCAATGAGCAGGAGCGAACAGCTGATCGCAAGCATCGATCCGCCTATGGTCTGCTGGTGACTCACCCGGGCGGCAACAAATCCGGATCCGAGCAGGGCCAGAAAATACCCGCAGCTGAGGAAGAGAAACAAAGAGCCGGCCTCGCCGTGGGAGAGGGCGAGGGCCTCTTCCATGCGGGGCAGCAGGGGGGAAAAGACGATCCGTGCGGAAAAATTGAGGAAAAAGATCGCGGTCAGCAGGCACAGCCCGCCCAGAGAGGAAACCGGCACGGTCAAAAACGACAACCGAAAGACGGTCGCCGTTCGGGATGAGACTTACGCCGCAGCGGTGTGAGCTGCAACCCGGCTATACCTCGTCATCTTCATCAAAGTCATCGGCGAATTCGTCTTCGTCCTCTCCGATGTCTTCGCGCTCTTCTTCTTCCTCATCATCAGGAGAAATTTCAGGGGTGGCTTCCTCGTCCTCGCGTTCAGCCTTGGGAATCTTCGATTCGGGCAGGACGAACTCCCTGATTTTTTCGATTTCTTCGGCAAGGGCCTCGTCCTGCTGGCACACAGGGCAGCTCTGGATATGCTTGTCGGCAAACTGCATCATGCGAGCAGGTGCCATGGTCTCTTCCTTAACATGAAGGTACCAGTCTTTCATGAGACGAATCAGTTGACTACACTGCATGGGAACTCCGGGACGGAACTATCCTCTCCTGGTTAATGGCTCACAAGGCCTGATATTAATATTCCTGGTCAGGGACATTAATAAAAAGTTGTTTTTCAGGTCAACAATTATTAGACTTCCCGACCAGAGTGGAAGTGGATAGGGCACTGGTGGCCCTCCCGGACTTCAAATCCGGTGTGCCGGGTGAACAGCCTGGCGGGTGGGTTCGATTCCCATGCACTTCCGCCAATGATTTCAATAAGTTGCAGATTGCCATTTCCGGTGATCTGCTTCCCTTAGATGCTCCTTTCAGTTCTTTTCCTCGGCCCAAAATCTACCAGAAATCTACTGGGAGGAGGAAAAGAATGTCAGAAATTTCAATCACCAACAAAGTCCTTGGTGCTCTGAAGCCCCAAGCCCAGCCCTACTTTCTACGCGATAATACTCTAAAGGGGTTCGGTGTCAAAGTAAATCCATCGGGGAAGATCACATTTATCGTTGAGGTGAAGCATAGGGGGCAGCCAAGCGGAAAATTCTTGGAACTTATCTTGTCCTTCAGGGGGTAGAAGCAAGGACAGAAGCCTTGAAGGCTTCCATTTCATTCGTTTTGGGCTTTTCGAGATGAATTTAAACAGACTTGTATTATTTTTTATACTCAATGGGTTGAGTTTTTGGACATGGCCGGGAGAAAAATTTGCCAGGGAAAATTATTATTATAAATACCAAAGATGTAGGCTGCACCAGTAAAAGAATTTTCACCATAAGCCCCGACCACAATCGTATCGCTGTTGATAGCGACAGAGGCGCCAAAATAATTATAAATGGCCTTGTCAATGGTGGCGAGTTTGAGGGTTTCGGTCATGTCGACCCAGTCTCGGCCAGGTTTTCTGAAGACGTAGGCATAACCGGTAGAATTTTCATCTCCTACTAAAGCTCCGACCACAATCATATCACCGCTGATGGCTAGAGAATAGCCCAGACGATCTACTATAGAGCCATCGCTGGCGGTGAGCTTGGCGGTTTGGGTCATATTGGCCCAACCGCTGCCAGGCTTTGCAAATACATAAGCAGAACCGGTAGAAGTGTTATCGCCATAAGCACCGACCACAATCGTGTCACCGCTGATGGAGACCGTAGCGCCGAAATAATCAAGTGCTTCGCTGTCATTTGCAGTGAGTTTTGCGGATTGGGTCATATCAACCCAACCGCTGCCAGGCTTTGTGAAGATATAGGCAGAGCCAGAATCAGCGGCAGGCCCATCATCTAATATAGCTCCAACAACCACCGTTTCCCCGCTGATGGCCACAGAATAACCAAATTGATCACCACCACCGATGGGATCACCTTCCCCATCACTAGCCGTGAGTTTGGCAGTCTGGGTCATATCGGCCCAGCCGCTACCAGGCTTTGTGAAGACATAGGCTGAACCGGTAAAAGAATTATGATTTGTGGCTCCGGCCACAACGGTGTCCCCGCTGATGCCCACAGAAAACCCAAACCAATCACCTGCTTCCCCATCACTAGCCGTGAGTTTGGCAGTCTGGGTCATATCGGTCCAGCCGCTACCAGGCTTTGTGAAGACATAGGCTGAACCGGTAGAAGAATTATCAAACTTTGCTCCTACCACAATCGTGTCACCGCTGATGGCCACTGAACTGCCAAAAAAATCACCCGCAGTCCCATCGCTGGCAGTGAGTTTTGCGGTTTGGGTCATATCGGTCCAGCCGCTGCTAAGCTTTGTGAAGACATAGACAGGGGTAATAGAATTATTGTAAGTTCCGATCACCACAGTGTCACCGCTGATGGCCACAGATAACCCAAACCAATCACCAGCTGCCCCATCGCTGGCAGTGAGTTTGGCGTTTTGAATAAACGGGTCGATAGTGACAGGGTATCTTGCTTCCCTGGAATCAACATGGATGCGAAGGGTGCTGCCGGCAAGAGTCAATTGGGCTGGTAAGGCTTTATTGTCAGCATCAAATGCCTGAAGGCCACTATATTTGACAATACTGTTGCCATACACGTCACTCAGGACAAGCGTGTCGGCATGGAGGCTCGGTTCTAAATCACCGGAGAGGGAGAGTTCGAGGACAAGACTACTTCTGTCCTTTTCGCCCGGAGCTTTCTTAATGGTAAAGCCCTGCTCAACACCCCACGGTGAATTGACATACCATTCTGAAACATCACCACGGTCATATACCATTCTTCCGGCATCATTTTTGAGCGTTGCTTTTTGAACTGGTTTGACCGAGTCTGGCAAACCAATACCTGACATGGTCATGCCCCAGTTCCAGCTACCGGATTTGACCTGAAGACCGTCAGGGCTGAAAGCTATGTGCAGGCCGTGTCCTGGATTGGACATGGTATAGCCTTTGCTATTTTCTAATAATTGATATTCTTCAGGCAGATCCTTCAGTAGTGATTTGACAATGGCTGGAACAGAGCCGGGCGGCAGATTCTGGGTAGATTGACTATTCGCTGAGGACGTCTTGTCGATAGGGAATGCATATAAGGTAGGAAGAAGCAGGGTTGCTGACATAAATAAAACAAAATGGGCAATGAGCAGTACTTTTCCGGCGTACACCATGAACCATTTGCTTAATATATTCATCCTCCCCTCCTGAGCAGAAAATGATGGACTTTGGGGAACTCATCACGAAATTCACTGCTAATTTCAATATGCTGAGTTAAGCAGGCTGGCCTGGTCAAGTAAAAATGGATAAGGAATAGGTGAAGGGTTTGGACTTCAAATCCGGTGTGCCGGGTGAACAGCCTGGCGGGTGGGTTCGATTCCCATGCACTTCCGCCATCGTTATTCCGTTGCCGGACCGGCCTGTTCCTTTCGGTCTTCCCCGGCGAGCATGGGAAAGCCCATTTCCTGCCGCTGTTCCAGATACCGCTGCGCCACCTTTCTGGCGATATTGCGAATACGGCCGATATATCTGGTCCGCTCCGCCACGCTGATCGCCTTGCGCGCATCCAGCAGATTGAAGGTGTGCGAGCATTTGAGGCAGTAATCGTAGCCGGGGCGGATCAGCCCCTTGTCCACCAGCTGCAGGGCGTCGCGCTCATAGTTGTCAAACGCCTGCGCGAGATCGGCGACGTTGGCCTCCTCGAAATTGAAGGCTGAAAATTCCTTCTCCGCCTGGAGAAAGATCTGGCCGTAGGTCACCTGCTCATTCCAGGCAATGTCGTAGACCGAGTCCACCTTCTGTAGATACATGGCGATGCGCTCAAGACCGTAGGTGATCTCCACGGTGATCGGCCTGAGGTCAATGGAACCGGCCTGCTGGAAATAGGTGAACTGGGTGATCTCCATGCCGTCGAGCCAGACCTCCCAGCCCAGGCCCCAGGCGCCCAGGGTCGGCGATTCCCAGTCGTCTTCGACAAAGCGGATGTCATGCTCCAGAAGATTCAGGCCGAACCGTTTGAGGCTTTCCAGGTACATCTCCTGCACCTCCTTGGGCGAGGGCTTGAGCACGACCTGGTACTGGTAGTAATGCTGCAACCGGTTGGGGTTCTCCCCGTAGCGGCCGTCGGTCGGCCGGCGTGAGGGCTGGACGTAGGCGGCGCGCCACGGTTCAGGGCCAAGGGCGCGCAGCAGGGTCGCCGGGTGGAAGGTGCCGGCGCCCACCTCCATGTCATAGGGCTGAAGGACGACGCAACCGGCCGAGGACCAGTAGTTGTTCAGTTCCTTGATGATATCTTGAAAATACATAGAAGAAAAAGCTCTTCCAAGTTGATTCTTAGCGAAATATGAATACAGTAAATCGGTACAATACCACAGCCCCTTGGCATGGTAAACGATTTTGTGAAGAGGATTGTGCGCCATGCAGCAGCTCGCGCCGGTGAAGAAAATCAGGGAAATCCTTGCGAGGAGCCGACGGATCGCCGTGGTCGGGCTTTCGCCCAAACCGGCCCGGCCGAGCAACCAGGTGGCCGCCTATCTGCTCCAGGCCGGCTACGAGGTCATACCGGTCAACCCCGGCCATGAGCAGATTCTTGGTCGAACCTGTTATCCCGACCTCCTGTCCGTTCCGGGCCCCATCGATCTGGTGGACATCTTTCGCCGACCGGAGGATGTCCTGCCGGTGGTCCGGGCCGCCATTGACAAACAGGTGAAGGCGGTCTGGATGCAGCAGGGGATCATCAACAAGGAAGCCGCCGTCCTTGCCGAGCAGGCGGGGATCACGGTGATCATGGACCGCTGTATCATGGTGGACCATCAACAGTTCATGGGATGACCCGGGTGATGGAACCGCAGTTTCTTTCCGTCCGCGGCGCGCGGATGCACAATTTGAAAAATATCAGCGTTGATCTGCCCCGCAACAGGCTGGTGGTCTTTACCGGCCTGTCTGGCTCCGGCAAATCGACCCTGGCCTTTGATACCCTGTACGCAGAGGGGCAGCGCCGCTACGTGGAGTCGCTCTCCACCTACGCCCGCCAGTTTCTCGGCCAGATGGACAAACCGGACGTCGATTCCCTGGAGGGGCTGTCGCCGGCGGTGTCCATCGAGCAGAAGACCACCAGCCGGAATCCTCGCTCCACCGTCGGCACGGTCACCGAGGTCTACGATTATCTGCGCCTGCTCTTTGCCCGGGCCGGCATCCCGCACTGCCCGGACTGCGGTCGGGAGATCCGCTCCCAGTCCGTCGAGGATATGGTAAACGCCCTGCTTGGCCGCCCCGAGGGCGAGAAAGTGGTGCTGCTCGCCCCCCTGGTCACCCGCCGCAAAGGCCAGCACGACAAGATCTTTGAACGGCTGCGTAAGGACGGCTTTGTCCGGGTGCGGGTCAACGGCGCGGTTGTCGAGCTTGCCGGCACCATCGCCCTGGACAAGAATAAGCACCACACCATCGAGGTGGTGGTGGACCGTCTGGTCCTCAAGCCCTCCATCCGGCGACGCCTGGAGGAGTCGGTGGCCACCGCGGTGCGGGTGAGCGAGGGCACGATACTGGCCCTGAATCCCGATTCGGGGGAGGAGCAGCTGTTCAGCGAATCCGCGGCCTGCTCGACCTGCGGGATCTCGGTACCCGAACTGAGCACCCAGCTCTTTTCCTTCAACAATCCCCAGGGCGCCTGCCCGGAGTGCAGCGGCCTCGGCGTGCGGCAGTTTTTCGACCCGACCCTGGTGGTCCCGGACCGGTCGCAGAGTATTGCCGCCGGGGCCATCGCCCCCTGGGGCATGCGCTCGCTCACCAGCTACGGCGGCCAGATGCTGCAGGCCCTGGCCGATCATTACCGTTTCGACCTGGATAAGCCGTTCGGCGCCCTGCCGGCCCGGATCCAGGAAATTATTCTCCATGGCTCGGGCAGGGAGCGCATTGAATTTCACTATCGCAAGGGCGGGCGCAACCTGGTCACCCACGAGGCATTCGAGGGGGTGATCCCGCAGTTGGACCGGCGGTATCTCGAAACCTCCTCGCCGATGATCCGTGAGGAACTCGGCCGCTTTATCAGCGAGCAGCCCTGCCCGGTATGCGATGGCGCCCGTCTGAAGCCCGAGGCCCTGGCGGTGCGGATTGGTCCCTGGTCGATCATCGAGTTGACCCGGCTGCCCATCACCCGGCTTGTCGAAGAGGTGGGGCGGCTTGTCCTGAGCGAGCGGCAGCGGTTCATTGCCGAGCCGATCCTCAAGGAGGTACTGGACCGTCTCGGCTTCCTGCGGGATGTCGGTCTGGGGTATCTTTCCCTGGAACGCAAAGCCGGCACCCTTTCCGGCGGCGAGGCGCAGCGTATCCGCCTGGCTTCGCAGATCGGCTCCCGGCTGGCCGGGGTGCTCTATATTCTGGACGAGCCGAGCATCGGTCTGCACCAGCGCGACAACGCCAAGTTGATCAAGACCCTCCTCAGCCTGCGCGACCTGGGCAACACGGTCATTGTCGTGGAGCATGACACGGACACCATCGCTTCGGCGGACCATGTCCTGGACATGGGACCGGGCGCCGGGGTGCATGGCGGACGGGTGGTCTACAACGGCGATGTGCCCGGACTGCTGGACTGCGAAGAGTCGCTCACCGGCGGCTATCTGTCGGGACGGCTGGAGATCGCCGTCCCCCGGAAGAGACGCAAGGTAAATCTTGGCGGCCGCAGCTGCCTGACCGTCAATAACGCGACGATCAACAATCTGCGGAATCTTACCGTCCGTTTTCCCCTGGGGGTGATGACCTGCGTCACCGGGGTATCCGGGTCCGGAAAAAGTTCGCTGGTGATCGAGACCCTGTATAAGAACGTGTACGGTGCCCTGCAGGACCGGCGCGGGAGGAACTGGGATGCGACGCTTGCCGGGATCAGCAATATCGACAAGGTGATCGATATCGACCAGAGCCCCATCGGCCGCACTCCGCGATCGAACCCGGCCACCTACACCGGGATCATGACCCCGATCCGCGAACTTCTCGCCCGCCTGCCTGAATCACGGGCCAGGGGATATGCGCCCGGACGCTTCAGCTTCAACATCAAGGGCGGCCGCTGCGAGGCCTGCGAGGGCGACGGGGTGATCCGGATCGCCATGCACTTTCTCCCGGACATCTACGTGACCTGCGAACAGTGCAAGGGCAGGCGCTACAACCGCGAGACCCTGGAGATCAGCTACCGGGGCAAAAATATCGCCGATATCCTGGCAATGACCGTGGAAGAGGCCCTGGAGTTTTTCAAAAATATCCCGCCCGTCAAAAGACGGCTGCAAACGGTTTTTGACGTGGGGCTCGGCTATATCACCCTGGGCCAGTCCTCGGTCACCCTTTCCGGCGGCGAGGCGCAGCGGGTAAAGCTTGCCAAGGAGTTGAGCCGTCAGAATACCGGTCGAACCCTCTACATCCTGGATGAGCCGACCACCGGCCTGCACCCGGCCGATATCCAGCACTTGCTGCGGGTGCTCGGTCGCCTGGTGGACAGCGGCAATACTGTAGTGGTGATCGAGCACAACCTGGACGTGATCAAGACCGCCGACTATATCATCGATATCGGCCCCGAAGGAGGGGACGGCGGCGGGTGTATCGTTGCCACCGGTACGCCGGAGGTGGTGGCGTCCAATAACTCCTCGTACACCGGCCGATTCTTGCGGCAGACCCTGCAGGATTGAGCCCACTGCAAGGCAGGGAGAATTTCCCTTGCGTTGGCCGTTTTTTCGATTAAAACAGGAGTCTGTCGAATCGATCGCCTCCTGTTCAATGGAGCGACTTTCCGGGCGAGTCCCTGTCCCGCGGACTCCCCTCTCGTCTAACTCAAGGAAAAAGGAACACCATGGCAGAGCAGAATGAAGCACAACAGGAGCAACCGGTTTTCCGGCTGCAGAAGATGTATATCAAGGACTTGTCCTTTGAGAGTCCCGGGGCCCCGCAGGTTTTCCTCGCCCGCAATCAGGAGCCGAAGGTCGACTTCAACCTTCAGGTAAACAGCAAAAAGATTAACGACGATCATTGGGAGGTCGCTCTTTCCATTACCACCAAGGTCATGGATAAGAACGCCGGTGACACCATGATGTTTGTCGTGGAGATCGAGCACGCGGGTGTGTTCCTTCTGAAAAACATCCCGGCGGAGCATGTGCAGAGGGTGCTGGCCGTAGATTGCCCGCTGATGCTCTTTCCCTTTTCCAGGCAGATTATCAGCCAGTTGTCCGTGGACGGCGGCTTCATGCCGTTTCTGATGGAGCCGATCAATTTTCTGGCCCTGTATGATAACGCCCTGCGCCAGCAACAGGAGCAGAAAAAGCAGTAATACGGAGTTCCACAGCGCGACATGGTGAATTTGCCTTCCCATTGAGAAGGCAGGTGACAGGGGCGGTTGGTTGCACCTCAGGGGCAGTTCTCAAACCATCCTTCGCAGTCGGTTCACAAAAATAAAAAAAACCTGGCACCATTCGGTGCCAGGTTTTTTTTGTTAACTGGTCCTTCCGTGGTTACAGGGCCTGACCAACAAAGTTATCGATGAGGGTGGTGATCGCCTTTTCGGTGGCTGATTCAAAGAGGGCGTCGTACTGGTAATCAGCCAGCACAGACTCCGGAGAAATCTTGACATCGACCCGGTTGGTCCAGACCACGTCACCGGTATAGGCGTCCTGGACCCAGATCCTCAACTGGACCACTGCTTGCGGAATCTCGCCGCTGTTGTGGGCAATATTGCCGAATTCTCCTCCCACTGCGCCCCAGAATACGGTGTTTGCGTCATCGCCGCCGGAAACGCCCAGAATGGTCTGGTCAGCCTTGTCGGGATCCCAGGGCCAGTTGGCTTCCGCGCCGATCAGGGCGCCCCATGCGGCACCCGCCACCATGTTGCCGATCATGTCATAGGTGTCGGACCTGGCATTGCCATAGGCGAGCCTGCTGGTGCTGCCGGTCAGGAAGGTGAGGAAGCCGCGTTTGAAGGGATTCCAGGAGGGATCCTGGCGGGTTTTGTATTCGACGATCCGACCGCGGACAATGTAGTCCGCACCAAATTGACGACCGATTTTGACCACTTCCTGCTCGGTCAGGCCATGGGTGCCGGGGCTGTTCATGACCGGCTTGTTGCCGGGCCCGTTTTTCTTGGACAGATCGATGTAGGTCTGCAGGTGCTTTTTCATGAGACCGGACCACTCGCCATTCAACTCGTCTTCCAGCACGGCGGACTTGCTTTCTTCATAGGCAAGAATATTGATGATCTGCTGGCTAACCAGGTAGTCGAAGACATCTTCCTGGACCGGTACCCGGAAACTGTTGGCGACAAACTGGTCAGTAAGGTTTTCCGTGATGTACAGATTCCGGCGGTAGGCCGTTTCCAGGTCATCCGCATAAGAATAGTCGGCAAAGGGAAGGATGACGACCGCTTTGTCCGCACCCGCCGTACTTTTCTGGGGGGGCGGCACCTTCAGCGATTCTTGTACGGTTTGTCCGCAGCCGCTGATGACAAGCGCCAGAACTCCGTAAAGCAGATAACGACAGTAATTCATTCTTCTTCTCCTGTTATGGCTGGATGAATTTTCAATCACATTCGTATTAGATTATCTTGGGGGTCAGCAGGATGACCAGCTCCCGTCGTTCCTTGATTTTTTCTTCAACACCGAAGAGATACTTAATGAGCGGAATATCACCGACCACCGGAGCAAACGATTCGTCCTGGGAATCGTTGGAATCGATGAGGCCACCGATGATCAGCATCTCGCCGTTGTTGACCTGGACCATGGTGGACATCTCCCTGATCTGCACCACCGGCAGGCCCACCTCGCCAAATCCCACCTGGCGGTATTCAATGGTGTCGCCGACGATCTCGGTGGTAATCGGGGTCAGGTGCATGACCACCGAGTCTTCGTCCAGAATGGAGGCCAAGACCCCCAGGGCAACACCTTCGACAATGCTGTCCGTTTCGACGGAGTAGGTCCGGTCACCGGTTTCATCGTCAATCTCCACCTCGATGGAATCGATGTAGGTGACATCCTTGCCCACATTGATCACCGCCGGCTGGCCGTTCAGCACGGTAACCTTCGGGTTGGACAGAACCGTTGCTTCGCCCTGCTCGTTCAGGGCATTGAGCATCACGTTGAAGGGAACCGCGTCCATGGAGACCCGGTAGATCATGCTGCCGGGATAAGTGGAGGGGTAATTGGCGTCCGGTTTTAATTCCGTGGGCGGATTCCAGGGCCAGACCTGACCCAGGCTGCCGCCCGTGCCAAACTCAACCCAACCGCTGAGGTCAAAATTTTTCAGTACCTGACTCCAGTCAAGACCGATTTTTGAATTGTCCTGGAGATACACTTCAATGATTTTGGCCTCGATGACTACCTGGCGGAAGAGTTCTTTTTTTAGGGTCTCCAGGTAGTTTTCCACCTTTTCCAGCAAGGGCCGGGGTGCGGTGACGGTGATCAGGCCGACGGATTTGTCGATGGTGAAGTAGGAACCGCCCAGGCTGATCTGGCGGGTGGCCTGCTGGGCCATCTCCACTTCATCCTTCTTTTTCTGATCACTGTCGCCGGTCTTCAGATCCTCGACGCTCCCCTTGGCGATGATTTCTTCCTGCATCGTTTTCTGGGTTCGCCATTCCTGGACAATTTTTTCGAGATTGGTGTTGATGTTTTCCCATACATCAAATTTATTGTCGGCGCTCGTAACCTTGACCGTGCCCTCAGTGCCTGTTGCCGCCTCCCGGCCAGCAAGAAAATTGCCGCCGACATTGGTGGTGTAGCCACCCTTCATATAGGGAACCGCGATGCTGTATCTTTTGGTTTCGCGATATTTGACGATGATGGCGTTGTCCTTGATCTCCTTGTAGTAGTCAACCTGGCGCAACAGGTTGTCAATGGCATCAAAGAAATTGTCATCCGCATTGATATTCACGTCGACCAGGACGTTCTGATCCACATCGCTGGCCCAGCTGACGGTCATTCCCTTCAGGTTGGCCACCCGTTTGAGAATATCCCAGAGGGGCTGCGGTCCTTTGGTGGAGGAGATATTGGCCCCTACCTTGATCTCGTAATCTTCCGTGTCTTCGCCCAGGACATCGGATGCCTGCTGATCCTGGGTATAGTAGGAAGGTGTCTGGAATCGCACCGGGAGTTGGGCCGTTTCTTCGTTCTTCCTGGTTTCGGTTAAGACCTCTTCGGTCGGCGCATTGGTAGTGCTGTCCGAGGGTGTAGCCTCTTGTTTGGCACAAGAGGCGAGAAATATCAGGAGGAAGGCAAGAAGGCAGATCGCCCGTTGAGATGAAATTCGTTTCATGGAGTGTACCTCTGTCATTGGCTCTGGATTCAGTTACATAGACTGGTTGAGAGCAATTCGGCTGTTGATGTATTTTTTGAGATCCGGTGGAATCTGGAAACCGGATAACAGTATGGCTTTGTATTTTTCCGTGGCCGCCGCGTGATTTCCCTTTTTGTCGAGGATACGTGCATAGGCGATCATGGAATCCACGCTCTGGCCGTACAGGTTGTCCACCTTGTCCAGGAGGGTGATGGCCCCGTCGTAGAGCTTCTGCTCCTCGCTGAACACCGCATAGCTGAGCAGGGCTTCCCGGCTGGGTTTATCCCCGCTGACGCTCTGGGCAAAGTACTGTTGCGCCTCTTTGTTTTCCTGCATGTTGGCCAGGGCAATGGCGGCATTGAGAGCGGCGCCGGCATTCTTGCTGTTTGTTTGCAGCGCCTGCTTGGCAAAATAAACGGCTTTGGCGTTCTGCCGGAGGTAGACAAGATACAGGGAGGCGATTTTGTTTGCCAGGCGGTCGTTGTCCGGCCATTTCGCCAAGGCTTCGGTATAGGCCTCTACCGCATCTTCATAGCTGCCGTTTTTCTCCAGTTCGCGGCCCTTTTGCAGTATTTTCTTTGCCTCGGCCACCTCGGGAGGAACATTCATCTGCTGCTGAATGACTATCGCCTCCTGGACCGCGATATTTTCGTCCGCCTCAAAACTCAGATTGTCCTCGGTTCGTTCCGGCCAGTAAAATTCCTTGGCCTTGGGCAGGATGACAATGGTGTTGAACCGCTCTTCCTTCTGCAGGTCCTTGAGATTGAGGATGATATCCAGGGCAAAGTCCCAAGGCACATCGTTGAGAGCCAGGGTCAATGAACCTTTGACCGCTTCATCGACAACGATATTGACATCGCTGACTTCACGGAACAGCCGGAATACATTGTGCAGATCAATTTTATAAAAATCCACGGTAATGCGCTGTTTGCCGTAGCCGCCAAAGGAAAAGCTGCTCTGCATCATTTCGGTGGTGTTTGCGGCTTCCGATGCAACGGGGTCGGCAGGAATGGGCACCTCCGGCAACTGGCTTTCCACGTTTTGTTTCTGCGCAATCAATGCGTTGATTTGGTCCGGTTCGGCAGCAGCCCCGGCGGGTGCTGCCGGTGCCGCCATGTTTTTTGCCTGTCCCTGATCGCCCAAATCCACGGTCAGCACGATTTCATTATTATTGGTTTTGACCTCGTAACCTGCGTATTCCTTGGTGAAAGTGAACTCAAGGCGGGTCAGGGCCGGATCAGTGTCGGATACCGTACTGGTCGCCAGGGAATAAGGGAGAGCGCCCTGCAGCTGGAGTTTCTGCGGGTCGGCAACCGTGGCGTCCGCAATATCCACGACAATCCGTGAAGGCTTGAAGAGCTCATAAACGGTATAGGCCGGCTCCGAGCCAGCCTGAATGCGAATCACGTGCGTCAGGCCGGAGGGCGCTACGGATATGGCGTTTATGCTATTGGCGGCACTTGCCTGCAGCGCGGAAAAGGAGGTGGAAACCGCAATGAGCAGAACCGCGACGAAATGGCGAGAGTGCAGGAAGCGTCGTTTTCTTGTCCAGCATGATATGTTCAACATGATCTACTTGTCTCCCTCTTTTTTCAAGCGCATGACAATTGTGTTGATAATTTCTTTACCCGCTCTGGTGCGCGTGGTTTCCGTAACAATGACCTGATCCGTGGTTATCTCGCTGACAACGCCGTGTCTGCCGATGAGAATACCCTCGTTGATCACGTATCCCTTGCCGGTCACATCCTCAACCATTGCAGTCTTCTTGTCCCCAGCGAACAGCACGGCAACAAGTTTCAGCTGTCCTGGCTCGAACAACTGCATGCCGGTGAGCACTACATCCTCTTCGACAATTTCATTGGGATCCAGCTTGGTGGCGACCTGGGGTTCAATGAAAGGGACAAAAGGATCGGGTCTGCCGAGCAGTTCGTACTTGAACGCGTCGGCCGGCGGCGGCTGTTGCTCTCCGGTACCGCTCTCCGATTTCGGCGGCTGTTCTTCCGTGGGCACGCTGGCAAGGCCGACTAAGGGGCTGCTGAGGAAAGCAGGAAGGCACAGCAGTGCCATTAAGAATGGTCTTAAATATTTTGTCACGCTTTTATGCATCATTTCTGATGTTCTCTAAAAGATATTTTTCAGCTTCAGGCATGACCTATTTTTTGCCACGCCCCTTCCCCTGTTTCGGAGGTGGAGCTTTCTGGATACCGGTAAAGCGGTAAGTTTTCAGGCGGCATGATGATTTCAGCAGCATTTCCGCTCCTTCTTTTTTCCCGCCTCCCATTTGAATGTTGTCGACGGTGACGATTCGTTCAAGCTTGCTGATCTGGTCGAGAAAATACCCCATGTTGTGGTAGGGACCATTGATCTGGATGTCGATGGGGATTTCGGCATAAAAGTCTTTGGGGACCTCAGGGGCGGGCTTAAAGGAGAGAAAGTCGAGGCCTGCACCCTTGCCAAGATCAGAGATGTTGCGCAGCAGGGCCGGAATCTCTTTGTCTTTGGGAAGAAGGGTGGCGGTTTCCTTGAACAGGGCTTCTGTTTCCGCTATGGACGCCTTGACCTTATCAAGTTCTGCGGCGGCTTTTTTCGCCGTGGCTATCTCCGTATTTAATTTCCCTTTGGTGGTTTCGAGCCCTTTGATCTTCTTAACATTTGGAGAATACATGAGAAAGTAAAAGAGCACGATCGGGGCGATAATCAAGACAACCGCAATGGCAATCTTTATCTTGTTGTCAAGCGGGATATATTTTGTATCAATCAAGGCGGCTAAATTTTGCGCCTTTTTGGGGGTCTTTTTAGCAGAAGCCATACACGTGAGCCTTTATTTCGGGTTTGTTGCCGTGGCTGCTTCGGGGGCGCTTGCACCCGGAACGGATATCGTACAGGTCAGTGCAAAGGATTTTAAATTGCTCCCCGCAAATTGCTGCTGCGAACTGCTGACCAGGTTTACTTCTGCAATATAGGGAGATGTTTTGAGTGTATCCATGTAGCCGGCGAGGGTCTGGTTGTCCAGGGCCATGCCGTTTAATTGCAGATTTGTTCCGGACTGATTGAGCGAATTCAGCCAGACCCGTTTGGTGGGGGTGAGATTCGCGACTTCATCCAGAACGCGGACGGTCAATGCCGAGGATTTTTTTAACTCGTTGATCACCGCGATCTTGCTTTCAATGAGTTTCTTGTCTTCTTCCAGCTTTTTGATCTGGTCAAGAACAGCGGTATATCGTTTTTTCTCCGCTTCCAGGGCGGTAATGTCTTTTTGCAGCTGGGCCGCGGTGCTGGCCTGATAAAATCCGACCATACCGAGCAGAACCAGGACGGCGACTAAAACGAAGGCGAACGCCGAGAGCTGCTGTATCGCCCTGGCACGTCTTTTTATTTCACGGATCGGCAGTAGATTGATGTACACCATGGCGTTTAAATCTCAGACGGTCGGATTGCCAGGCCGGCGGCTATTGCCATTTCAGGCCCGATTGCTTCTATGTATTCCCGGTCGAGTTTCTTTTCGTTGATCTTCATCCCGGCAAAGGGGCTGAAGCGGATCACTTCGAGCTTGGTTTCCCTGCTGATGTATTCCGCTAGGCCATTGACCTTGGATCCGCCTCCGCTGAGGACGATTCTCGCCAGAGGCCGTTCCGCGTTTTTCGAACGGTAGAGGTCAATGGCCTTCTGGACTTCAAAAACCCAGTTGGTGCAGACCGAGTTGAAAATTTCTTCCAGTTCTTTCTGACGGTCTCCGGCCGGAATGAGCCCCAGCTTTAATTTTTCCGCCTCCTCCTGCTCAATCCCGAAGGTGGTGGCGATGCGGTCGGTGAGCTGCTGGCTGCCGACATTGATGTCCCTGGCCAGAACCGAGGTGCCCTTGATAATGATGTTGATGTTCATTTTTTCGGCACCGATATCGATCAGGGCGATATTGGCATTGCTCTTGTCAACCGTGCTCCAAATGTTTTCCAGGGCAAAGCCGTCGACATCCACGAGAAGCGGTTGCAGTTTAATGGCTTGCAGCATGTCCAGATAGCCGTCAATTACCTCTTTTTTGGCGGCGACGAGCATAACGTCGGTCTGGTCGAATTCTTCCCTGTTTGTTTTGAGATCCTGAAAATCAAGATAGACATCAGCTATGTCAAAAGGAATATACTGCTCTGCCTCATTTTTCAGGTATTTCTCCAGTTGCTCCTCTTCCATCACATCAAGCTTCACCTTTTTGACGATGACGGAATAGCCTGAAATGGAAATGGCCACCTTCGTGTTTTTGCCGAGCTTGAGATTTTTGAACAGCTTGGTGAGAACCTGGCCGACCTGGTCGGGTTCCTGGAGAACGCCGTCCTCAACGGCGCCGGGTGGCAACGAGGCGCTGCCGAGGGTCACCAGCTCATAATTGTCCTTGACCTTCTGCAGCTGGCAAACTTTTACCGCGTGGGATCCGATGTCTACACCAACAAGGAGTTTCTCTTTTTTTGCCATGAAGTGGTCTCTACCGTAGTCTCTGTACAAACCCCATTTAAAATATTGTACGACGGGAGAAGGGAAAGTACAAAAATTTTTCTTCGTTCTTATATTAAGGGCATAAAAAAAAAACTTTGTCAAGAAAATCAAAAATTTTTTCAATGTCATTTTGTTATATTATCAAGGAGATATATCGTTGGTCTCTTTTCGTTTGTACAATATGTTGTGCTCTATCCCTTTAAAATAGCTCATTTTGTATATTTTTCGCTTTTCCGACGAGCGAAATGCCGCTTGAATTTTCCATTACTTTCAAGTAGTTTTTAAGGGTCAGGGCATCTCACAATCCAATTTTCGGGAACAGGCAGCGTGTCAGAATCTCCTACCGCAACTTCAAAATCCACCCTCCGCGAGTATACAGAAGCCATTATCATTGCCCTGGTCCTCGCCTTCTTTATTCGAACCTTTATCGTCCAGGCCTTCAAAATCCCCTCGGGATCAATGCTGCCGACCCTGCTGATCGGTGATCATCTTCTCGTCAACAAGTTTACGTACGGGGTCAGGTTGCCCTTTACCGGAACCGTTCTGGTCCCCATAAACACGCCTGAACACAATGATGTGATCGTGTTCAAATACCCCCAGGATCCGAAGCTCGATTATATTAAAAGGGTCGTCGCCGTCGGCGGGGACACCATCGAAAGCCGTGACAAGGTCCTGTATCTGAACGGCAAGCCTTTTGACGACAAGTACGGCGTGCACATGGATGACACCGTTGTCGACCGGGCGATTTCGCCGCGGGACAATTTTGGTCCCCTTGTGGTTCCGGAGGGCAAGGTTTTTGTCATGGGCGATAACCGGGACAACAGCTATGACAGCCGTTTCTGGGGATTCGTTGACCACCGGGCCATTCTGGGCAAGGCCTTTATTATCTATTGGTCCTGGGATGTGCAGCGGCCGCTCTTATCCCTGGATCGGTTTCAGTCCATCCGCTTTGGCAGATTCGGAGATATAATTCATTGAGTTCCGGGAGCATGAAGACCACGGGATATCATTTTCAGCAGAAGCATATCCTGGGCATCCATCATCTTTCTCCCGATGATATCGCATTTATTTTACGCACAGCTGATTCCTTCAAGGAAATCTCCACCCGGACGATCAAGAAGGTTCCCACCCTGCGCGGCCGCACCATCGTCAACCTCTTTTTCGAGCCGAGCACCCGGACCCGTCTTTCCTTTGAGATCGCCGCCAAGAGGATGAGTGCGGACACCTTCAACGTGACGGCCTCAACCAGCAGCGCCACCAAGGGGGAGACTCTCATCGATACGGCCCGCAATATTGCGGCGATGAAGCCGGACATCATTATCCTGCGCCACTCTTTTTCCGGCGCTCCCGAATTGCTGACGCGATATATCGACGCCGCGGTGATCAACGCCGGCGACGGCACCCATGAACACCCATCGCAGAGCCTGCTCGACATGATGACCGTCCAGGAGCACAAGGGACGTTTGGCGGGGCTGAAAATCGCGATCATCGGGGATATCCTGCACAGTCGGGTGGCCCATTCCAATATCCTCGGCTTTACCAGGATGGGGGCCAGGGTATTTGTCTATGGTCCGGCAACCCTGATTCCAAGAGACCTTGCCGAACTGGGCGCTACTGTCTGCGCCTCTTTGGCGGAGGCGGTAACTGAAGCCGATGTGGTCATGACCCTGCGTATCCAGAAGGAACGGCAGAGCGACCCGCTTCTGCCGTCTCTGCGGGAATACGCGCAGAAATACGGGGTAACCCGCAAAGTGATGGATTGGGCCCGCCCGGACGCCATTGTGATGCATCCGGGACCGATCAATCGCGGGGTGGAGTTGATGGCGGACGTGGCGGACGGTCCGCGATCGGTAATCCTTGATCAGGTGACCAACGGGGTGGCGGTGCGCATGGCCTTGCTGTATCTGGTGATGGGCAACTCGTGATTCGCGTGCACCAATGAACACCCTGAACGTGCGCCACCGCCGCCCTGACGGCAAAATGAGTGATAAGGTGTCGGCGTTGGCATCTCATTTGGCTTGGCGCGATGCCGACAATCCCTGAAGATGGACGACAGGCGGATTCAATGACAACAAGCTGGCTGTTCGAGAACGGACGGATCATCGATCCGCGAAGAGGCATTGATCGCCCGGGGAGTCTCCTGATCGTTGACGGGGTGATTGCCGCGGAGGGGACGGCCGTTCCTTCCGAAGCGCGGCGGATCGATGCCGCTGGCTGCTGGCTCGTGCCCGGCCTGATCGATATGCATGTCCACCTGCGCGAGCCGGGTCAGGAATACAAGGAAGACGTCGTCAGCGGCACCAGGGCGGCGGCCGCCGGCGGATTCACCGGGGTTGCCTGTATGCCCAATACCCGGCCGGTCAATGACTGCCGGGCAGTCACCGTCCAGATTCTGGAACGGGCCCGGCAGGGCTATGCCCGGGTGTATCCGGTGGGAGCGATCAGCAAGGGCAGTCGCGGCGAGCAACTCGCCGAGTACGGGGAGATGAAAGATGCCGGGGTGGTCGCCGTATCCGATGACGGGGTGCCGGTCCTTGACAGCCAGCTGATGCGCAGGGCGCTGGAGTATGCCGGCGATCATCACCTGGCGGTGATTTCGCACAGCGAGGAGGTTGCCTTGTCCCGCCACGGGGTGATGAACGAAGGCCTGACGGCAACCCGCATGGGACTCATGGGTATCCCGACCGCGGCCGAGGCGATCATGGTCTACCGGGAGATCGCCCTGGCGGAATATACCGGCCGGCCCGTCCATGTCGCCCATGTCAGTACAGCCATGGCCACCGAGCTGATCCGTTCTGCCAAGGCGCGGGGCGTCCGGGTGACGGCGGAGACCGCGCCCCATTATTTTACCCTGACCGAAGAAGCGGTGCAGGGGTACAACACCAACGCGAAAATGAACCCGCCGCTGCGCACCGAGGCGGACCGGCAGGCGATCCGGCAGGGGCTGGCCGACGGGACCTTTGACGCTATTGCCACCGACCATGCCCCCCATTCCCAGTTGGAAAAGGAAGTGGAGTTCGACCTGGCCGCCAACGGGATCATCGGCCTGGAAACCGCGGTGCCGCTTACTCTTGCCCTGGTGCGTGAAGGGGTGATCGGGCCCGGCCGATTTGTCGAGCTGCTTTCCGTCAATCCGGCCAGAATCCTCGGAGTGCCGGGCGGCACCCTCTCCCCGGATTCATCCGCCGACCTGACGGTGATCAATCCGGAGCTGGCCTTTGTCTACACCCGGGAATCCGTGGTGTCCAAGAGCAAAAATTCACCTTTCCTCGGCTGGAATCTCCAGGGCCGGGCGGTCATGACCATGGTCGCCGGTCGTCAGACCTTCACGCTCAATCGATAAATTTGTCTACGGAACATAGCGAAGCGGATCAACAATGCCCGCTTCGGTAAAACCCTGGAGACGCAGGCGGCATGCGTCGCAGCGGCCGCAGGCTAGACCGTCCTGAGGGTCGTAGCAGCTGTGGGTGAGGGAATAGTCAACCCCCAGGGTCAGGCCCAGCTTGATGATTTCACTTTTGCGAAGGTGCTGGAGCGGGGCGTGGAGAGAAAAGGGCCGGCCCGCGCAGCCGTTCTTGGTGCCGAGGTTGGCCATTTTTTCGAAGGCGGCGAGAAAATCCGGGCGGCAATCGGGGTAGCCGCTGTAGTCGATGGCGTTGATGCCGAGAAAGATGTCGGCGGCGCCGATCACTTCCCCCCAGGCCAGGGCATGGGCGAGAAAAATGATGTTGCGCCCCGGTACGTAGGTAATGGGGATCTCGTTTTGCATCTCGTCGGGAGCGCGGTCTTTGGGTACCGCGATATCGTCGGTCAGCGCCGAGCCGCCGATGGCGGCCAGGTCGAGGCGGAGAATCAGATGGCGGCGCACCCCCATTCGCGCGCCGATGTCCCTGGCCCGCTCCAGTTCGATCTCCTGGCGCTGGCCGTAGCGGAAGCTCAGGCAGGAGCAGAGGTAGCCTTCGGCCTGCGCGATGGCAAGCACCGTGGTGGAATCAAGGCCGCCGCTGAACAGGACCACAGCCTCTTTCTGCTGTTCCTTCATGATCCCCCTCCCGGTTTATTGCCATGCCATCGGGTATCCAACGGGATTTTGCCGATGATGCGGATTTCCTGCGGGCCGACCGTCGCCCGGCAGGCCAGGACGGTCAGTCCCTGGTCGTGAACGCGGGCAAGGGTCCTGGCGTATATCGGATCAATGCCCGCCGCCGGGGCAAAGCGCTCGGCATCCATGCGCTGTACGCAGAAGATCAGCGCCGCCTCATGGCCCGCCGCCAGCAACCGTTCGAGCTCCTGAAGGTGGCGGGTGCCCCGGGCGGTAACCGCATCCGGAAACATGGCCACTCCGTCCATTGCCAGCGAACAGTTTTTGACCTCCATATAGATGTTCCGATCCGCTGTCCGGAGCAGGAAATCCAGCCGGCTTCGTTCGGAAACTCGAATCTCGGGGACTATTTCATCAATATCGCCAAATTCAACAATGGTGCGGTTTTCCAGGGCCTCGCGCACCAGAATGTTGGTTCGAGCGGTGTTCACCCCGATCCAGGTATTGTTTTCCCGGACCATTTCAAGGGTCCAGGGGTATTTGCGGCGGGGATTTTCCGAGCGGGAGATGCACACCGTACTGCCCGGGGTGGAGCAGCCGAGCATGGACCCGGAGTTGGGGCAGTGGACGGTCAGCAGCGTCCCGTCCTCAAGGCGGACATCGGCAAGAAACCGCTTGTAGCGGCGGAGCAGGATACCGGTCCGGGAGGGGGAGGTCAGTTTCATAGGCTAGGCGATGGAGGTTCGTGTTGCGCTGCATGCACGGAAAATGATGGCCGAAAGTGGCGAATTAGTCTTTCGACAAGCTTATTTATCGTCTATAGTAGTGATCGTCATCGCAAATGTCCACCCGGACTTTCAGCCATGTGCTTATCCCGCCGAAATCAATGGTTTTGCCGGAAAAAAGCATGGCGCCTCCCGCACCTTTGCGGTGAGAAGGCCGGCAGGCAAGAGGAGAGACCGCGGCAATCGGCTGCACAAAAAAATTGCGCGCCATGCGGTCGTGTTTTAATGTATTGAATTAACGTAATTCTCAGTTTCCCCGCGTGGGGCGAGTCATAATTCAAACCGGAAAGGAGAAGCAGAACAATGAAGCTCGGAATCAATGGCCTCGGCAGAATCGGCAAGCTCTCGCTGTGGCATCATGTTTCCCGTCAATTTTTTTCGGAAGTAGTGGTCAATCTGGGGCGCCAGGTGGGCGGCGGACTTCAGGACATCGCCGCCGCCATTGAAAAGGATTCTACCTACGGTCGTCTCTCCATGTATCTGCACGGGCACAAGGGCGGCCGGGTCATCGAGGATCTGCGGGAGGATGCCGGGACCATGCTGGTCAACGGCGTGCCGGTCACCATCCTGCGCGAAGCGAGGAACCCCAAGGATATCAAGTGGCAGGACAACGGCGTGCGGTTGGTGGTGGATACCACCGGCGTGTTCAAGGATCCCACCGCCGATGCCGATGCGCCAAAGGGGTCGATCAGGGGCCACCTGCAGGCCGGTGCCGAAAAAGTGATTCTGTCCGCGCCGTTCAAGATCAAGGCCAAGGGCATCGACATGCCCGGCGATGCCCTGACCACGGTGATGGGCATCAATGACGACGACTATGATCCGCGTCTTCACAGCGTGCTGTCCGCCGCCTCCTGCACCACCACCTGTCTTTCCTACATGATCAAGCCCCTGCTCGATCATTTCGGGGCCAACCGGCTGCTCTCCGCCTCCATGGTCACCGTCCATGCAGCCACCGGCAGCCAGCAGGTCCTTGACCGCCTGGCTGGCGCCGGCGCCACGGATCTGCGTAAGAACCGCTCGATTCTCAACAACATCATCCTGACCACCACCGGCGCGGCCAAGGCCCTCGGCCTGGTCATCCCGGAGATGAAGTCCATCGGCTTCATCGCTGAGTCGGTGCGGATTCCCACCACCACCGGCTCCCTCATCGTTCTGGTGCTGAACCTGCAGGATGATCTGGAAAACCCGGTGAAGCGGGACCTGATCAACTCCATCTACCGGGACTATGCAGCGAACTCCCCGTATCTCGAGTACTCCGAGGAGCAGAACGTCTCCTCCGACATCATCGGCATGCCCGCGGCCGCCGCGGTGATCGAGTCCACCGAGACCCACACCCGCACCGCCTCCATCAGCGTCAACCTGGACGGGCTGAAGGACTGCCGGTTTGAACCGGGCCAGGTACCGCCGGTTCTGCAGGTGCCGGTTACCCAGGCGGTCATCTACGGTTGGTACGATAATGAACTGGGCAGCTACACCAATATGCTCGGCGACCTGACCGTGTCGGTGGCCGAGCGCATGGTGTAGAGCGACGGGAAAGGCATCTGGAGCATGCGATGAAGACTATCCGTGAAATGGCGCTGGCCGGAAAAAGAGTCTTGGTTCGGGTTGATTTCAATGTCCCCCTGGATGAATCCGGCAACATCACCGACGACATCCGGATCAGGATGGCCCTGCCCACCCTGCGCTACGCCCTGGAGCAGAAGGCCAGGCTGATCCTCTGTTCGCACCTGGGCAAACCCAAGGGCAAGCGGGTGGCGGCCGCTTCCCTGGCCCCGGTGGCTACGGCCCTGGCTGAGATGCTTGAGCAGCCGGTCAGGCTGGCACCCGACTGTATCGGCTCCGAGGTTGAGGCGCTGGTTACCGGCATGCGCGACGGCGAGGTCGTTCTCCTGGAGAATCTGCGCTACCATGCCGGCGAGGAGGCCAATGATCCCGAGTTTGCCCGACAGCTCGCGGCCCTGGCCGAGGTCTATGTCAACGACGCCTTTGCCGTCTCCCATCGCGCCCATGCCTCGGTGGCCGCGGTCACTGCTTATTTTGCCGACCGGAAGGCGGCCGGCCTGCTGCTGCAGAAGGAAATGGATTATTTCCACCGGGCGATGAGCGAACCGGTCCGGCCCTTGGCGGCGATTGTCGGCGGGGCCAAGGTATCGAGCAAGCTCGGCGCCCTGGAGAACATGCTGGCCAGAGTTGATCGGCTGCTCATCGGCGGGGCCATGGCCAATACCTTTCTCAAGAGCCAGGGCATTGACGTGGGCGCTTCCAAAGTGGAGGACGATCTTCTGGAGAGTGCCCGGCAGATCCTTGCCCGGGCCGCGGAAAAGGGCGTGAAGGTTTTTCTGCCGGTGGACGTGATCGCCGCGGATCGTTTTGCCGCGGACGCGGTCTGCAAGCAGGTGCCCGTCCAGGATATCCCCGCCGGCTGGATGGCCCTGGATATCGGTCCGGCCACGGTAACGCTGTTCAGCGAGGCCCTGGCTGACGCGAAGACCATTGTTTGGAACGGCCCCATGGGAGCGTTTGAGATGGATGTTTTCTCGCGGGGAACCATGGCTCTGGCGCATGTGGTGGCCAGCGCGCACGCCCTGAGCATCACCGGTGGCGGCGACTCGAACGCCGCGGTCAAAAAATCCGGCGAGGCGGACAATATCTCGTACATGTCCACCGGCGGCGGGGCCTTTCTGGAACTGATGGAGGGCAAGACCCTGCCCGGGGTGGCTGCACTTGACTGAATCAGGCCCGATTAATCAGCAAGATCTTACTTGAGGGAGGACCGGATGGCTAGAAGGCCGTTGATCGCGGGGAACTGGAAGATGCACCTCACCGTGCCCGAGGCGGAGCGGCTGGCCACCGCCGTTGTCGCCTCCTGCGCTGACCTGCCCGACCGGGAGGTGATGATTGCCCCTCCGTTCACCGCGCTGGCCGCGGTGGCTGAGGTCGTCCGCAACACGCCGGTCCTGATCGCCGGGCAGAATGCCGCCTGGGAAAAGCAGGGGGCCTTCACCGGTGAAATCTCGCCGGTGATGCTCCGGGAAGTCGGGGCATCCATGGTCATTATCGGTCATTCCGAACGGCGTCACATTTTCGGCGAAAGCAATCAGATGGTCAACCGGCGTTTGCGTGGGGCGCTCCAGTTCGGCCTGATCCCGGTTCTCTGCGTGGGCGAGACCCTGGCCGATCGGGAAGAGGGCAAAGCCATGCCGATCCTGGAGCAGCAGGTCAGGGAGGGGCTGGCCGAAGTCGATGCCGAGGCGGCCGCCCGGGTGGTCATCGCCTACGAGCCGGTATGGGCCATCGGGACGGGCAGGACCGCGACCGGGGCGCAGGCCCAGGAGGCGCATGCCTTCATCAGGAACGTACTTGCCCGGGTCTACGAGAAAAAACTTGCCGATGAGATCAGGATACTGTATGGTGGTTCGGTTAAGCCGGAGAACATTGACAGCCTGATGGCCGAGCCCGACATAGACGGAGCGCTGGTGGGCGGCGCAGCATTGCAATCCGAGTCCTTTGACCGGATTGTTCATTTTTTATAGATGACAACCTTACTCATTATAATTCACGTTCTCGTTTGTCTCTTCCTGATCATTATCGTGCTGTTGCAGCACGGCAAGGGAGCGGACATGGGTGCCTCCTTCGGCGGCTCAAGCCAGACCCTGTTCGGCACCGAAGGGCCGGTTCCCCTGCTCAACAAGATTACGACCCTGGCCGCCATCATCTTCATGGGAACGTCCATTACCCTGGCCTACATCTCGGCGAATCAGAGTACCGGGACGGTGATGGAAGATTTGAAGGTGCAGGTCCCGGTTCAGCAACAGGCGCCCGCGACGCCGGTGACCATTCCGGCGCCGGAGCAGAAGGATGAGGCGACAATGGCTGCGCCGCCGGAGATGCCCGTCGAGCAGGGAGCGGAAAAACAGGCTGCCGCCGAACCGCAGCAGATGCCCGTCGAGCAGCAACCGGAGCAGAAGCAATAAGACCTGCCGAAGTGGTGGAATTGGTAGACACGCTATCTTGAGGGGGTAGTGACCACAAGTCGTGCGAGTTCGAGTCTCGCCTTCGGCACCAGCTGATATAAAGGCCTGAATCCCGTGGAAACAAGGGGTTCAGGC
>QZJD01000074.1 GCA_003604995.1 Desulfobulbus sp.
GACTGGCCGCTGGTCTCGCTGTTGTAGTAGGAGGCGGTAATCGGGGCGCTGATATTTTTGCCGATCAGGCCGCCGAGATCCGTTTCCCCTGAAACCAGGCCGGTTGCATAGGTATTGGTGATGGCGCCGGAGGTGGTGCTGTAGCCGACCAGGCCGCCGACCAGATCGGCACCCTGCACATCGCCGGTGGCAAAGGAATCGGTGATGGTTGCGCCGCTTTGCGCTATGCCGGCAAGACCGCCGAAGTTGACCGTGCCGTCCGGGGGGGCGGTCACGTTGCCTGTCGCGTAGCAGCGGGTGATCGAGCCGCTGCCGTAGTACCCTGCCAGCCCGCCCACCGAGTCCTTCCCTGAAACCGGGCCGGTGGCATAGGAGTCTTCCAGGGTGGAGCCCCAGAAGGTCCCGGCCAGTCCCCCGACGGCGTAGTTGGAGGTGCTGCTCACCGAACCCGTGGCATAACAGGAGACAATGGAAGACCCGTTCTGGACATTGCCCACCAGGCCGCCGACATGGGCTGTCCCGGCGGTAACCCCAACGGCGGCGCTGGACTGGTCAATGGCCGTCTCTCGGATATATCCGACCAGGCCGCCGACCTCGGTATACATCCCCTGCACCGTGCCCGAAACGTCAACCCCGGAGATGGTGCCGGATTCCCATCTGCCGGCCAGACCTCCTACCTGGGATCTGCCGGTTATGTTCACCTGGAGGGTCAGGTTGGCCAAATCAGCTCCATTCCCATAACCGAAAAGCCCGGTGTTCTCCTGTAGAGGCCGGTTGATAAACAGACCGTTGATGGTGTGGCCGTTACCGTCAAGGCTGCCGGTGAACGGCATGTCAACATACGTCCCGATGGGCTCCCAGCCTTCGCCATCGTTGTAGGGCGCGACATCGAGATCCAGGTCGGCGGTCAGGATGAAATGGCTGGCCAGGTAGTCGCGCACTGCGTCCAGTTGCTCCGATGTGGCGATCTGGTAGGGGTCGGCGACTGTGCCCGTGCCACCGGCAAAGGGGGGCGGAAGGATGCCGCCGCGCACCGGCCAGACGTAATAGTTATTGCCTTTGGACCGGGTATAGGTATAGCCGTCCCACATGAGAACCTCCCAGGCCGTAGACAAGGTTCTGGAAGAGGTGGTTGAGGTCCAGTAATCGCCATACGGTACCACCGTGGGAAAAAAAGTGGCGTAGCCCGTCGGCAGGCCCGGGTTGAAATGGGCGAAGTCGATGAGGCTCAGCAGTTCCTTGGAATTGGGCAGGCGCCAGTCGGTCTGCTGGCTGCCGCCGTTGGAGGTATCGCCGCAGTCGTTGCTGTTCATCGTGCCGGTGGCATTCAGATCCGCGACATCGGCCAGGGCGGTCGGCCAGTCCCTGGTCCCGCCGGCGCAGTTGGCGTTCTGCAGCCAGATCAGGCCGGTGAGATTGTCAATGACGGTCCCGTCCCCGTTGTCGGTGAAGCGCGGATCCGGCCAGGCCGTACCGGCAAGAAGGTCCGCGTCCTGGCCGGTCCCGGCACAAGCGACGAGACCCCCGCTGGAGTTGTAACAGGCGGTCTGGCCTGTCCGCCAGACACCGGCCGGTCCGGTCGATGTTCCTCGCACCGCCAGGACGTTGTAAGGGCTTGACTTGTCGCCGTTGCCCAGCTCCCCGGAGTCGCTCATGCCAATAACCCAGGCGTAATCAGGGTTCTGGGTCGAGGTCGTGGAGGAGGTGTAGGCGCCGCCGCCCGTATTGGTAAAACCCTGGGCCGCAAGCCATGCCATGGGCGTGGCGCAGGGCGACCCGCCGCAGGATTCATTGTTGTGATCGACATTCACCAGGCTTTCGAGTTCAAGAATATTCGGCAGCCGCCAGTCACCCGCCACGGAACCATCAGAAAGCCCGCAAAGACCGCTGGCAAGGGTATTGGCCCAGGTGAGGGCGTCGGTCCAGTACTGGTAGCTCGGACACCTGGCATCTTGCAGCCAGACCAGGCCGGTGAGGTTGTCGGTCAGGGTGCCGTCGGCGTTGTCCGTGAACCGCGGCTGCGGCCAGGGCATGCCGGCGCGGATATCGCCGTCCTGGCCGGTGCCGGGGCAGTCGATGAGTGTTCCTGCCGCATCATAACAGGTGGTCTGGCTGGTTTGCGGAAGGTCGACCCCCTTCGAAATCGCTCCCGCCGGGAGCATGAAATAGAGCGCCGCCACCGATACAGCGGTGACGATGGAGCAGATGGTCTTTTTCATGGTTTTCCTCTCGTATTTTGCCGAACTCAGCCAACTGAGATTGTTTCTCCTTAATTTGAGGATACCTTGTTTCCAGAAATTCTCAAGAAGTGTTCATTGAGCGATTGGCTGGGATTGCCGCGGACACCGCCGGCAGGCTGTCGGCATCGCGGCCGCGGTTGATTCGCCGTAGAGCCGCGGCACGGGCAGCAACTTTCTGCGGAAAAAAAATCCGATTAGTGCTACATATTCGACCAGGCAATACCCGGGCTGCGGCAGTCCGTTCTTCTTCAAGAAAAATAAGGTTCTGATCATGGCAACACCAGTTATCCAGCTGTACCGGCGGGTGGACTCCACCATGGAGTACTGCTTCAATATCGAATCGAGCGATTCCCTGGACGAGGACGAGCTGCACCGGCTGCGCCTGGTGCTCGCCGACGGTTTTCTCGCGGAGACGGTGACCAGCGCCCCGGCCCTCACCGGACCGCGGGTGGTGGAGGTGGGGCCGCGCCTGAACTTCGCCACCGCCTGGTCCTCCAACCTGGTCTCCATCTGCCGGGCCATCGGCCTGGCCAAGGTGAGCCGGGTGGAACGCTCCCGCCGCTACCTGGTGCCGGAAGGCGAAGACCGGCAGGCCTTTGTCGCGGCCCGCCACGACCGGATGACCGAGTGCCCCTATCCCGCGCCGCTCACCACCTTTGCCACCGGTATCCAGCCGGCGGAGGTCTACGAGATCGATCTCAAGGGCGGCGGGCCCGACGCCCTGCTTTCCATCCCCGGCATCTCCATGGATGAGTGGGACCGCAATTTTTACTATGACTATTTCGTCAAGAAGCACGGCCGCAACCCGACCATCGTCGAGATCATGGACCTCAACAACGCCAACAGCGAGCATTCCCGGCACGGTTTTTTCCGGGGCAGCCAGGTCATCGACGGCGTGGCCGAGGAGAAGACCCTGTTCCAGCTGGTCACCGATACCTTGACCGCCAACCCCAAGGGCAGCGTCATCGCCTTCAAGGACAACTCCAGCGCGGTGGCCGGCCATGAGATCCACACGATTCTGCCTTCCGAGCCGGGTAGCCCCTCGCCCTTTACCCCGGCCACGGCCACCTTTCATGTCATCTTCACCGCCGAGACCCACAACTTCCCCACCGGCGTCGCCCCCTTTCCCGGCGCCGAGACCGGCACCGGCGGCCGCATCCGCGACGTGCAGGGCACGGGCAAGGGCGGCTATGTCATCGCCGGCACCGCCGGCTACTGCGTGGGCAACCTGCATATCCCCGGCTACGACCTTCCCTGGGAGGCGCGCTACCCCGAGCCGGACAACCTGGCCTCGCCCCTGCAAATCGAGATCGAGGCAAGCAACGGCGCTTCGGACTACGGCAACAAGTTCGGCGAACCGCTGATCCAGGGCTTCACCCGCTCTTTTGACCTCAGGCTGGAAAATGGCGAGCGCTGGGGCTATCTCAAGCCGATCATGTTCACCGGCGGCATCGGCCAGATCGACGACCGCCACACGGTCAAGGGCCAGGCCCTCAAGGGGATGAAGATCGTCCAGGTGGGCGGGCCGGCCTACCGGGTCGGCTTCGGCGGCGGCGCCGCCTCCTCCATGCTCCAGGGCGAGAACGTCTCGGAACTCGATTTCGACGCGGTGCAGCGGGGCGACGCCGAGATGGAGCAGAAGATGAACCGGGTGATTCGCGCCTGCAACGAGATGGGCGAGAAGACCCTCGTCGAGGTAATCCACGACCAGGGCGCGGGCGGGCCGGGCAACGTGCTCAAGGAGCTGGTGGAGCATGCCGGCGGCCGCATCGAGATCCGCAACATCCGGGTGGGCGATCCCACCATGTCGGTGCTGGAGATCTACGTGGCCGAGTACCAGGAGCGCAACGGTTTTCTGATCCGGCCGGAGAATATGGCACGATTCCAGGCGATCTGCGACCGGGAAAAGGTGGCCTGCGAGGTCCTGGGCGAGGTGACCGGCGACCTGCGCTTCGTGGTTCATGACGAACTGAACGGCACCACGCCGGTGGACCTTGAGCTGTCCGAGGTCCTGGGGAACATTCCGAAGAAGACCTTTACCGATTCCTCGGTTGATCCCGGCCTGCCCCCCCTGGACCTGCCCGAGGGCCTCAGCGTGCGCGACGCCCTCCATGAGGTGCTGCGCCTGGTTTCAGTGGGTTCCAAGCGCTTTCTCACCAACAAGGTGGACCGGGCGGTGACCGGTCTGATTGCCCGTCAGCAGTGCTGCGGCCCGCTGCAACTCACCGTTGCCGACGTGGCGGTGGTGGCGCAGAGCCATTTCAGCAGGTCAGGCGGCGCCGCCGCCATCGGCGAGCAGCCGATCAAGATGCTGGTCAGCCCGGAGGCCGGCGCCCGGATGGCGGTGGGCGAGTCGCTCACCAACCTGGTCTTTGCCCTGATCGATGACCTGGACCAGGTCAAGTGTTCGGCCAACTGGATGTGGGCGCCTAAGCTGCCCGGCGAAGGTGCGGCCATCTATCGGGCGGCGAAAGCCATGCGCGACGCAATGATCAGTGTCGGCATGGCGGTGGACGGCGGCAAGGACAGCTTGTCGATGGCCACCCGGGTGGGCAGCGAGACGGTTAAGTCGCCCCGGCAGCTGGTCATCTCCGCCTATGCGGCGATGAGCGACATCAGCAAGGTGGTCACTCCCGACCTCAAGCACCCGGGTGAGAGCAACCTGCTCTTCATCGACCTGGCCTACGGCCGCCACCGGCTGGGCGGCTCGGCCCTGGCCCAGACGGTCGGCCAGTTGGGCAGCGAATCGCCGGACCTGGATGATCCGCTCCTGCTGCGCAAGGCCTTTCTCGCGGTGCAGGACCTGATCGACCGCAATCTCATCACCGCCGGCCATGATCGCAGCGACGGCGGCCTGGTCACCGCGCTTCTGGAGATGGCCTTCAGCGGCAACTGCGGCCTGGATCTCTACCTGGAGGGCGAGGGCGACGCCCTGGCCGCCCTGTTCAGCGAGGAACTCGGCCTGGTGCTGGAGTGCAAGGAGCACCATACCCAGGAGGTGATGGGGCTGCTGCACGCCGCCGACATCCCCTATCAGAATCTCGGGCTGACGACTCCGGAGCCTCGGATCACCCTGCGCTACAACGAGGAAGTGGTTCTGGACGAGGACATGCGGCTCCTGCGCCAGTGGTGGGAGGAGACCAGCTACCGCCTGGAGCGCCTCCAGATGAACCCGGCCTGCGCCGACGAGGAGCGGAGCGTTATTTTTGATCGGCGGGGGCCGAAATACCATCTGCCCTTCACCCCGGAGCTGCCGGAGGTCGCCGTCCTGTCCCGGCCGGACAAGCCCAGGGTGGCGATCCTGCGCGACGAGGGCTCCAACTCGGACCGGGAGATGACCTCGGCCTTCTACACCGCCGGCTTCGAGCCCTGGGATGTCTCCATGACCGATCTCCTGGCCGGCCGGGTCGACCTGGCCCGGTTCCGCGGCCTGGCAGCGGTGGGCGGCTTTTCCTATGCCGACGTGCCCGAGTCGGCCAAGGGTTGGGCCGCGACCATCCTCTTCAACGAGCGGCTGCGGGCGATGTTTGATGAATTCTACCACCGGCCGGATACCTTTACCCTCGGCATCTGCAACGGCTGCCAGCTGTTCGGCCTGCTCGGCTGGGTGCCGGGCCTGGATCTGCCGTCACAGCGCCAGCCGCGCTTTGTCCGCAACACCTCCGGCCGCTTCGAGTCGCGCTGGAGCACGGTGCGGGTCATGGCCAGCCGGGCGATGATGCTGAAAGGCATGCAGGACCTGGTCTTCGGCATCCATGTCGATCACGGCGAGGGTCGCCTGCTCTTCCCTGATCCGGCGGTCCGGGAGCAGGTGGAAGGGGAGGGCATGGTGCCGCTTGTTTTTGTCGATGACGAGGGCAGGCCCACCGAAACCTACCCCTTCAACCCCAACGGCTCGCCGGGCGGCATCGCCGGCCTCTGCTCGCCGGACGGCCGTCACCTGGCCCTGATGCCCCATCCGGAGCGGGTCTTCCTCCCCTGGCAGGCCCACTGGCTGCCCGAGGAGATGAACGACCTTGTCGCCAGTCCATGGCTCCAGATGTTCCGCAATGCCTACGACTGGTGCACCAGAGGGAAATGACCGAAGGAGGGAGAAATCATGCTGAATCGCGCCGCACTCATTTTGAGGTATAATGAACCCTTTGTCCGATGGATCAACACCTCGGATCCCAACGGGAAAAATCCGAACATCAGCCTGGAAGAGGCCAACCAGGATAAAATCGTCTATCTGATCGATGAGGATGAGGCTGAAAACCCGGAAGAATGGATTGCCCTGAACCATGAAAATCTCTTTGCGATGGAGCTGGACGGCTGGTACACGGACGAATCCCTCTGGCCGCAAAACAGGAGCCTGGAAATGTTTTATCAGTGGTTTACCGTGGAGTGCCATTCCGCGGTCATCGATACCTGCGCCGGGCCGATTTTTGACGACGAGGAGTGATGTTTTGTGCCAGCTCCCGTCGCCGATGGTCAGGCCGACCCGGTATCCGGTCTCGCGCCCAGTTTATATATTCAATAATTTTAGATAGTTGGCAGGCCACCAGTCTTCGGATTTCCCTCTGAAAAAAATACTTGCTCCGCCCCATATTTTCCCTTGCTTTCCTTGTCGAGAACATCTATAAGGGCGGTAATAAGACATATAAATACATCCGCCCCGGCGCCCGTGCCCGGAGGCGGAAGCAGGTGCAGCGGCTGTCCGATGGGACGGCCATTTTTTTAGGACAAATTTTTGTCAGGAGACATGACAATGCAGCAGGCCAGCGAGTTGTGCGAAAAAGAAGAACCTCCATCCTCCCTGAGCGAGATCCTTGAGGCCGAAGAGGAGCCTCCAGACAGTCTGCGCGCCGGCGCACTCTACGACCATCCTCTTCCTTTTTCCACCACCCCGATCCTTCCCTTCCCTCTTTATCGCCGTCAGTCCGTTCCCAAGGACACCCGGAGTAGGCAGTTCCGCAAAAAATTCTATCCCGGGATCAGCGCCAAGGAATGGAACGACTGGCGCTGGCAGGTCTCGAACCGCATCCGCACCGTGGAGAAACTGCGCTCGATGCTCGAGCTGAGCGCGGATGAGGAGCGGGCTTTGACCGGGGACGGGATCAAGCTGCCCTTTGCGGTGACCCCCTATTACATGAGCCTGGTCCCGGCGAACGATCCCCGCCATCCCATCCGCCGGGCGGTGGTGCCCACGGTCGGCGAACTGCGCAAGGGTCCCGGCGAGGCGGACGATCCTCTGGGCGAGGAATCGCAGAGCCCGGTGCACGGCCTGGTACACCGCTACCCGGATCGGGTCCTGCTGCTGGTCCATGACTTCTGCTCCACCTACTGCCGCTACTGCACGCGCTCCCGGGTGGTGGGGCACGGATCGGTCAATGCCAATCAGATCCGTCTGGAGCAGGCGATCCAGTATATCAGCGCCACCCCGAGCATCCGCGACGTGCTGCTCTCGGGAGGCGACCCGCTACTGCTCTCCGACAACAAGCTGGAATGGCTGCTGGCCAGGTTGCGCCTGATCCCGCACGTGGAGGTGATCCGCATCGGCACCAAGATCCCGGCGGTCCTGCCGCAGCGGGTGACCCCGAAGCTTGTCCGGATGCTCCGCCGCTATCATCCCCTGTGGATGAGTCTGCATTTCATGCACCCGGACGAATGTACCCCGGAGACGACGAAGGCCTGCGCCATGCTGGCCGACGCCGGTATTCCACTGGGCTCGCAGACCGTGCTTCTTAAGGGGATCAACGACGAAGTGGCCACCATGAAGGACCTGATGCACGGCCTGATGAAGATGCGGGTGCGGCCCTACTACCTGTACCAGTGCGATCCGATCACCGGCTCCTCCCATTTCCGGACCACGGTGGCCAGGGGGCTGGAGATTGTCCAGGGTCTGCGCGGCCACACCAGCGGCTACGCGGTGCCGACCTATGTCATCGATGCCCCCGGCGGCGGCGGCAAGATTCCCCTGCTGCCGGAGACGGTTCTGGGCCGGGACGGCCATGACCTGCTCCTGCGCAACTACGAGCAACGCTGTTTCCGCTATCCTGATAGCATGTGATTGATTGAGGACTATGTTTGACGTAAAGCCCGTCCTTGCCGGATGGGCTTTTTTATTACGCGGCGGACCGGAAAAAACCTGCTGGCGGGAACGCGGATTTTGCCGTACTGTCGGAGAAAAGACCCTGTCCGGTAACAATTTGTTGAGGCATGAAATGCAATGAAGATCGGCATCACCTTTGACCTTCGCTCCGCCTATCTGGCCATGGGCTTCAGCGAGGACGAGACCGCGGAGTTCGACCGGGACGACACCATCCAGGCCATTGAAAACACCCTGCGCGAGCTGGGCCACGAGACCGAGCGGATCGGTCACATCAAGGAACTGGCCGCGGCGCTCGTGGCGGGCCGGCGCTGGGACCTGGTCTTCAACATCGCCGAGGGCATGTACGGCATCGGCCGCGAGGCGCAGGTGCCGGCGCTGCTGGACGCCTACCGCATTCCCTATACCTTTTCCGATCCCCTGGTTATGAGCCTGACCCTGGACAAGGGGATGACCAAGCGGGTGGTGCGGGACGCCGGGGTGGCGACCAGCGATTTCTGCGTGGCCGCCACGGTGGCCGACGCGGCGAGGGTTCACTTCCCGCCGCCCTGGTTCGTCAAGCCGGTGGCCGAGGGCACCGGCAAGGGCATCACCCCGGCCTCCATCGTCCGGGAGCGGGCCACCCTGGAGGCCAGGGTGGCCGAGCTGCTTGCCACCTATCACCAACCGGTCCTGATCGAGCCCTATCTCTCCGGCCGGGAATTCACGGTGGCCATCCTCGGCAGCGGCGCGGCGGCCCGGGTCATCGGTTCCATGGAGGTGATCCTTTTAAGTCATGCCGAGCAGGGCGTTTATTCCTACGTGAACAAGGAAAACTGCGAGGAGCTGGTGGAGTACCGCCTGGTCCGGGCCGCGGACGATCCGGTGGCGGCCACCGCCGAGGGCATCGCCCTGGATGCCTGGCGGGTGCTGGGCTGCCGCGACGCGGGCCGGATCGACCTCCGCTGCGACGGCGAGAACCGGCCGCAGTTCATCGAGGTCAATCCCCTGGCCGGCATCCATCCCGAGCACTCGGACCTGCCGATCATCTGCTCCAAGGTGGGCCTGCCCTACCGGGACCTGCTGGCGGCCATCGTTGATTCCGCCGCGGCCCGGATCAGCCCATGAAGATTTCCCTGATCCACAACCGGGTAGGGGCGGAGGATTCCCTCGATGCCCGGGACGTACTGCAGCAGGTTGCGGTAGTGTCTGAGGCCCTTGCCAGCCTGGGCCATGAAGTTGTGCGCCGGTCCTGCGATCTGAACCTGGAGGCGGCGCGCCGGGCGCTGGCCGAAGCGAAGCCCGACCTGGTCTTCAACCTGGTGGAGGACCTGGCCGGCTTTGGTCGGCTGATCCATCTTTTTCCCTGCCTGCTCGATGCCCTGCGCATTCCCTATACCGGCGCCCCGGCCGAGGCGATTTTTTTGACCTCCAATAAGATCCTGGCCAAGGAGCGGTTGCTCCAGGCAGGACTGCCCACCCCGGCCTGGGCCGGACCCTGGCCTGCTGCCGGCACGGAGTGGCGGCCCGGTGTAAGGGCGGCCAAATGGATTATCAAGTCCGTGTGGGAACACGCCTCCATAGGCCTGGATGAGAACTCGGTGCTGACCACCGATTCTGCGGCGACCCTGACGGAAGAGATGCGCCGGCGCTGCGCCATGCTGGGCGGGGCCTGCTTCGCCGAGGAGTTCATCGACGGCCGCGAATTCAACCTGTCGCTGCTCGCGGGCCCGGACGGCCCCGAGGTGCTGCCGCCGGCCGAGATCCTCTTTGCCGGCTTTACCCCGGACATGATCCGCATCGTCGATTACCGGGCCAAGTGGGACGAGGACTCCTTTGCCTTTCGCAACACCCCGCGCACCTTCGACTTCGGCCCGAAAGACGCCGGCCTGCTTGGAGAACTGGTCGAGATTGCCCGCCGCTGCTGGCACGCCTTCGGCCTGGCCGGCTACGCCCGGGTGGATTTCCGGGTGGATGCGGCCGGCCGCCCCTTTATTCTTGAAATCAACGCCAACCCCTGCCTGTCGCCGGATGCCGGGTTCGCCGCGGCCCTTACGCGGACGGGGATCAGTTTCGCCCAAGCCATGGCGCGCATTGTCGCCGATGCCGGGCGAAACCGGCCGCCATCGGAGAGCTGATCATGTTGCGTATCAGTCGTGTCTATGATGATATCCTGCCGGTGAACCGGGAAAAGCTGCGCCAGATCAAGGAAATACTGCGTTCCCGGTTCAGCGCGGTTGCGGAGGCGGAGATCGAGGCCATCGGCGAGAAGCTGCGCAATCCGTTCAAGCAGCGATTCTGCACGCTCCTGTTCGTGGCCGAGAGCATGAAGGGCAAGGTCCTGGGCTTTGCCACCCTGCTCCATGAGCCGGAGATCGGCTTTGCCTATCTCGACTGGATCGCCATTGTTACAGGCCGCAGCGGCGGCGGAATTGGCGGCGCCCTCTATGAGCGGGTGCGCCATGAGGCGGCGGCCCTGAAGTCGAAGGGACTCTTTTTCGAATGTCTACCCGATGAGGAAAAATTCTGTCCAGACAAGGCCATTCTCAAGGAGAACCGGTCCCGGCTCCGCTTTTATGAACAGTACGGCGCCCGGCCGGTGATCAATACCGGCTATGAACTGCCGGTCAGGGAAGGCGACACCTGCATGCCGCACCTGGTCTATGACGGGCTGGCGGAGCAGCGGCCGCTTCGGCGCGCCTTTGCCCGCAAGGTGGTCCGGGCTGTCCTGGAAAGGAAATATGCCGATCTCTGCCCGGCCGACTATGTGGCGAAGGTGGTGAAATCCTTTCGCGACGATCCGGTGCAATTGCGGGAATTCAGGTATGTCAGGCCGGAGACGGTGGTCAATTCCGTGGCCGACCGGTCCTATGAGCAGATAGCCCTGGTGGTCAATGACCAGCATCATATCCACCATGTCCATGACCGGGGGTATGTGGAATCGCCGGTGCGGGTGCCGAGCATCCTGGCCGAGCTCGACAAGAGCGGACTGTTTGCCCGAATCAGGACCCAGCCCTTTGCCGAGCGCCATCTGCTGGAGGTGCATGCCACCGATTTCGTTCGCTATCTCAAGCGGGCCTGCAACGATGTCCCGGAAGGAAAGTCGCTGTACCCCTATGTTTTTCCCATCCGCAACAAGACGCGGCCGCCCAAGGAGCCGTCGGTCCTGAGCGGCTATTACTGCATCGATACCTTTACCCCCATCAATCGCAATGCCTATCCCGCGGCCCGCCGGGCCGTGGACAGCACATTGACCGCCGCCCGGGAGGTCTTGAACGGCAGGCGGCTGGCCTACGCCCTGGTCCGGCCGCCGGGGCACCATGCCGAGAGCAGGTTTTTCGGCGGCTTCTGCTATTTTAACAACAACGCTGTTGCCGCGCAGTATCTGAGCCAGTACGGCAAAGTGGCCATCCTGGATATCGATTACCACCACGGCAACGGCCAGCAGGATATCTTCTACCGGCGGTCCGACGTCCTGACCGTTTCGCTGCACGGCCATCCCAGCTTTGCCTATCCCTATTTTTCCGGATTTGCGGAAGAGCTCGGCGAGGGCGAGGGCGAAGGCTTCAACCTGAACCTGCCCCTTCCCGAAAAGCTGGACGGCGAAGGGTACCGAAAGGCGCTGGCCCTGGCCTTGAACCGGATCGAGACATTCCGGCCCGCCTTTCTGATCGTGGCCCTGGGCCTGGATACCGCCAAGGGCGACCCCACCGGCACCTGGCGTCTGACCACCAGGGATTTCAGGGTGAACGGCGAGGCCATCGGCTCCCTGGGACTACCGACGGTGGTCGTCCAGGAGGGCGGCTACCGCACCCGGACCCTGGGCAAAAACGCCATGTCTTTTTTCAACGGTCTGGCCGATGCCGAGCGTCAATGGCCGCACCGCAGGCGCGAGACCAGTAATCAGGTGCATGCCTTGCAATTCCGGCAGGAGGTTGTGGCGGAAGATGTCGAGCGGGTTGGCAAGCTGGTGGAGCTCACCGGCTTCTTCAATGATGATGAAATCGGGGTGGCCCGGGAATTGGTCCAGGAACGACTGGGCAAGGGGGATGCCAGCGGCTATTTTTTTCTGTTTGCCGAGCATTACGGCAGGATGGTGGGCTACAGCTGTTACGGGCCGATTCCCTGCACCCTGTCCAGCTTTGACCTCTATTGGATCGCGGTCCATCCGGATTACCAGGGCAGAGGGGTGGGGCGGCAGCTCCTGCGGATGACCGAGCGCAGAATAAAAGAGGCCGGGGGCGAGCGGATCTATGTCGATACTTCGCAGCGCAGCCAGTATGCCAGTACCCGGGCCTTTTATGAACGCTGCGGCTACAACCTGGAATCCCTGCTCGTCGATTTTTACGCCCCCGGCGACGGCAAAGCGGTCTACTGCAAGAAAATCTAGGGCTCCGAACCAGGGCTGCGGAGCTGGATATCGTGGTCAATGTAACCTCTCTACCGTTCGCTTTCCTGCCGGGACCTAAAGGAAGAAATTTGACCTATTCGTAGAGAATCTTTAATTTATCTGATTGCCACCAAACCTCAGCAAAATTAGAATCAGTCGGTTCGGCTATCCCAATTCTTATCTCAAGAATCGATTCCGATACCGACCCCGACGCCGAAAAAAGAGCGCTTATTCAACGTGAGGTGCGAGCGGCAGCCTCGATGTCCAATGCGAAGACTGAAAAAGGAGTAGCAGCAATCGGTATCGGGGTCGGTATCGAAAAAACTGAGGATTGGGGGTAATTAGATTAATTTATGACTCTTGCTATTTGGTAAAGGTTTGCAATGGGAATGCTATCTTTTTCCCATGTCTGTCATTGCCGGCAAGAACATGCTCCACGGAAAACAAGCATCCTGACTTGTGCAAGCATTATATACAAAATTTCTCAAACCAGCATTATAGACGCCGTGACCTGGAATGGTGGTTAAAGTCCAATCGGGATCGTTGGTTGTGGAGCTACTGAAATTTCCACTGGTAATGAACGCCACTTGTCCGCACCCCAAAGTCCGGAGTGTCCATGTGTAGCCCGGCTCGGATGGGCACCCGGTGGCCCCCGAGGTAACCAGTCCAATCGTGCCAGGGGTGAGCGGAGCACAAAGCGAGTCTTCGTCACCAACGTCATAAGGTTGCTGGCCACGTATATCGAATAAGCCAGTTGTAACGCTATTGGCTACGTTTGCGATAGTACTGTAACCGTTCCCTTGGTCAGTACCGCCAGAGCCACCTATTAGGCTGATTAGGCCGCCATCATTGCGAATTGCATCCGGCGTCGTGATTAACACATGCCCACCCGAAGTTACCCAGTTTGACAATGTGGTGACTGCTCCAGAAACGTCCTTGTTGTAAGCATAAGCTGCGCTCCAGACAACGGCACAATATTGATTAAGATTGGCACTCTGGAAGTAGGTGCTGGCAGTTTCGGGTGGTACATCGACAGAAGTGACCGAATGGCCATCTGTAGACATGGCGGTCGGGATGCCGTTGTCACTACCGTTGTAGTTGACGAACAATATATTGCCTGCCATGGCACGTCCTGGAAAGACAATAAAATACAAAAGCATATACAGGGCTAAGGTTTTGGTCATGCTCCCTCCTATATTTTAAAAAAAAACGAGTCGCCTCTTTCATAAGGAAAATCGGCTATCTTATAAAGACCAGTGGATTTCCGTCTCTGCTTCACAACAGGTTTGGCATTGTCTTAAACTAAATTTTATATTTCAATTTATAATTCAAGAAAAAAACAGTCAATTAATAAGATGTGCCAGATTGGCACTGGCAATGATAACCTTCCGATAATATTGAGAACTAAAGATTTATCGTAACTTTACGTAGGAAATATCCTGGTCGCGGAACATCGCCAGTTGGTAGTAGTCTGAAATTTAGAGGGTTGCTTTGGTAATCTTATCCACGAAGGTACAATTGCCAGGGGATGCCTGCCCATTCCTTGTTGCGGGTATCATTACCGATTAACAAGGGTCAACCAATTCAGGAAAAGATCATTTTTTGGGCGACAAACTATTCAGACTTCCTCCTTTTTCTTTCTTTGATCGAACCCTTCCCGTCCTGGGCACTCGCTTTCATGCCCATAAAGCGAAGGTAGCGTTCGGGATAGAGTTGGGAATAGGTAAAAAGACAGGCCACGGCCAGAACATAGGTCGCGAGCACCCACCAAGGCGGCTGTCTCCAGCTGCTCCCGCCGGCTAGAATACCCATCAGCAAAGTACGATGAAAGAACAGGTTGCCCCTTTCCTTTCCGGATTGCCTGATCGTGAGCGAAGGATTCAAGCGCAGTTCACTGATCGTCTGCCCGGCGTATGACAAGATGACAATCAGAAGCGCAAACCAGATGCCGTAACCCCTGAACACCTGCCGCAGAAACTCGCCGGCGTCAACTTCAAATGATGAAATGACAAACCCGGCGGTTAACACCGACGGGATGGAAAGAATCGCCAATGTCAGGCATGTTGCCACGATCCCGACCAGCAAGAGTTTTACTCTCGAACTCCTCACCACTTCAGGGATGGTGATTACGGATGCCACCACCCCGAGCCCCCACAGGGCAAACAGGCCGTCGAGCCAGTAAAAGAAGATCGTCTCTAAGGCGTCCCATCCAAGGAACCAGACGCCGATGACCGGTATCGCATTGGCAATAACGATCTCGCCTGTTCCCATTCGTTTGTGCCAAATCGTCGCTTCCGTTTCCTTCGTTTGTCCTCCTTGCTCCCGAAATTCCACAAACTCACCCTCCCCTTGATTGCATCCACAATCAAGTATATGAGCAACGGGAATAAGAAGTCAAACGGCTTGGTAATGCGGGAGGTAATCTCAAATGGCAGATGCAGACACGAACTTGAGATTCATCGTAAAAACCTTCAGCCAGGGCCGACCTTTTTTTACATTGTTTCCCTCCCTGGTCCATCAGGTGGCTGAATGGTAAGTGGATAACGGAGAGACCGGGAAGAGGGCTACTGGACGGTGCGCAGCAGCTTTGTTTTGGTCGGCTCCACCTGTCCCGGCGGGACCAGGATCATGACGTGTTTCAATTCCCTGGCGCGGATGGATTTGATGCGCGCCAGCATCAGGTCAAGGCTTTCGGAGGATTTCATGTTGCCGTGCACGCTGCCCAGCAGCGGGATGCCGATCCTGTTCACCCGGCCTTCTTCGGTGAGGCGGAAGATTTCCTGGTAGGCGCTCTCCACCCATTCGCGGCGGCTGGTCGGCTCCAGGTCCAGGTCATGGATCACCGCATACCAGCTCGAGCCGTTGAGGACGACGCTGCCAGGTCTATTGGGCCGGTCCCCGGAGAGACTGTTGAGCATGCGGATGGGGTGTTCGGGGGTGTAGCGCATCACCGGGTCAACGGTGAGGACCAGGTGGGTGTCCTCTTCAAAGACCCGGGCATCCACCGGCAGGGGATACAAGGTGTTCGGGGCCACCGAAACCCTGACCCCGTTGATGGTGACGTGCCTGGCCTTGCCGCCCAGGAGCAGCTTGAGTTTTGGTTTGCGGGTCATGCCTGTACCGGGCCGCTGTTCACGGGTCCTTTGTTGAATCCCAATTCATTTTCCGAGTCGCTCATTTTTTATACCGAACCCTGCTTTTTTTTCCACCTTATTTTTGGCCTGGCGCGAGGGCCCTGCCCAGCGTGATGGCGATCAGTTCGGCCAGCAGGGCGAGGTCGGCTCTCCCGGCATAGCCCTGGTTGATTTCCAGCTCGATGCCCAGATACCGTTCTTCGGAAAAGCGCCTGCGCAGGACGGTCGGCAGCGAGTCAGATTTCCCCAGGTAAGGATAGTTGCGGCGCAGTCGCAGGGCGGGTTCTGTTTTCTTCAGTTCAGCAAGCCAGCGGGCGCACAGGTGTTTTTCCGTCGTTCTGGCGGGATCGTAGAGGAGGCCGAGGTCAGCGGTGCGGACTTTTCCGTGCAGGACCGGGGTGAAGGTGTGGACGGCCAGATGAAGGGCCGTGCGCCCGCTCGCGATGATCCGGGAGACCCCGTCGGCCACCGCCGTCTGATGCGGGGTGTGCCGGGCGGCCAGAAGCCGTGTTTTTTCAGGGGCGGCCAGAGGTCTTGAGTAGGAGGAGAACAGGTTGCGGCCGGCGGGGGAGCGGTTGCAGTCCACCAGGAGCCTGGTCACCGCCGCGGCCAGGAGCGGAACGCGGCAGAGCCGGGCCAGGCGATCGGCGATCTCCAGGGCATAGAGGTCATAGCCCCGGTGGCTTTCCAGAATTTCCTCGTGGCCGGCGAAGAGGGGGGCATACTCCGGCGGCACCGTGTTCACGGCGTGCTCGCAGGTGAGAAGCAGCCGGAAGGGCTCAGGGCAGGAACAGTTCGCCATGGGCCAGGCACCGGGCCAGCTCCTGATAGACATCATGCAGCCGCGCGCGGCCCGGCGAGGCCCCGGCGGCGCGGAGCAGCCGGCCGGCCAGGGTGCCGTGCCGGAGCAGCAGGTCGAGGGTCCCCTGGTAGGGGATTTCTCCGCCCAAAACCCGACTTGCGGTTTCGACCAGGTGGGTCCAGAGCTCGGAAGCAGTGGCCCTGGCGCCGGGATAGGCGAAGCGGGCAAGATAGGCGGCATGGTCGATGACCGCCCCTTCGCCCGCCTCGATGCAGGCGAGCAGGATAGGCAACAGCTCCGCCTCGCCGAGAGAGTTCTGCTCATCGAGGCTCGACCAGACCTCCTCCGCCAGGCAGCGCAGGGCGGCGACGATCGCCGAAACCACCGCCAGGTCGGCGGCCGGGCATTCCTGGATGTCCAGGACCCGGATCTCGATGGCGCTGCGCTCGAAGCGGGCGATGGCTCCCCGGGAGTTGAGCCACTCGTGGCGGAGGATGTTCTCCGGGTCGTGGGGGGCGATGTCCGCGAAGATCCGCTGGTGGATGCGCTCCACATACTCCCGGCGGCTCTTGATTTGCTCCGGGATGACCAGGCCGGCGATGGACGGCACCCGGGCCTGATTGTGCCGGTAATAGTGGAGGCGGGTGTCGTGCATCCCCGAGGCCCGGCCTTCGGCAAAGGGGGAACTGGCGGCAAGCCCCGGCAGGATGGGCAGCAGGAGACGGATCGCGCCGTGGAGGCGGGCGAATTCCTCGTCGCCCTGAAAGGCCAGGTTCAGGTGGGTGGACTGGAGGTTGGCCCAGCCGTGCCCCCGGCAGTCGAAGATCCGGTCATAGGCCTGGTAGATCCGGTTGCTGCCGAAGGGCCAGAGCACGGTTTCCCGGTGCGGGTCCATCCAGGGGTGCATGGCCCCGGGGAGCAGACAGGCTTCATGCCCGGCCAGGATCGCGTTGATCGCCCCGACTTCGCCCTGGAAGACCTCGGCCAGGCCGGTGAGCGCGGGCACCGGCGCGATGTTCTTGATTTCGATGACGTGGCGGACCAGTTCATTGGACCAGCCGAGGTTGCCCCGCTCCACGTCGTCCAGCGGTTCGCCGCCCTCTCGCAGGAGCACCTGGTCGGTGATCGGCAGGATGTCCAGGGCGCCACGGCGGACGATCATGTACTCCAGTTCGACCCCGTAGCCCTCGAAGATATGCGGTACGGAGCTCATGGCGAGGCCACCGGCAGCCGGCGGGTGTCCAGGCGGCGAAGAAAGACCTCCATGACCTTGCGGTACAGCTCGTCGCCCAGGGCCCGGTCCTCGTAGCCCGCATCGATGTTCGGATTGTCGTTGATTTCGATGATGTAGTACCGGCCCCCGGACTGCTTGATATCCACCCCGTACAGGCCGTCGCCGATGAGGTTCGCCGCCTTCAGGGCGATTTTGAGCAGCCGGGGCGGCGCCTCCGCCACCGGGATGGTTTCCACCTGTCCGTCCTTGGTTTTGGCGCCGGCGGCGTTGCGCTTGATGATCTGCCAGTGCTGGGGCGCCATATAGTATTTGCTGACGAAAAGCGGCTGCCGGTCCAGGATCCCCACCCGCCAGTCAAAGGCGGTGGGCAGAAACTCCTGGGCGATGATCAGGTCGGAGCGCTCCAGCATTTTGTCGATGCGCAGCCGCAACTCCTCCAGGCTGTTTACCTTGTACACGCCCTGGGAAAAGGAACTGTCCGGCTGCTTGATGATGCAGGGGAAGCCGAGATCCTCGGGCAGCCGCTCGGCATTGGCCCGGTGGACGATGATTGTGCGCGGGATCAGGACCCGGTGTTTGTGCAGCAGTTCCGCGAGAAAGACCTTGTTGGTGCATTTGAGGATCGATTCCGGATCGTCGATGGCCACCAGGTTCTTGGCCACCGCCCGCCGGGCGAAGCGGTAGGTGTGGTGGTTGACCCCGGTGGTCTCCCGGATGAACAGGGCGTCGAACTCGGCCAGCCGGCCGTAGTCGTCCTTGGTGATCAACTCCGGCGCCAGGTGCAACTCCCCTGCCGCCTTCTGGAACTTGCGCAGGGCCCGCTTGTTGGAGGGCGGTTCGCCTTCTCCCGGGTTGTGAAGGATGGCCAGGTCGTAACGGTGGGTCGGTTTGCGTTTTTTGCCGTGGTGGCCGCGGAAGAATTGCCGGGCCGCCTCCATGACGAAATCAAAATGCTCCGCCGGTATCTCGCTGGCCGGAATCGGGCGCAGGCTCTGCAGCAGCCAGTGGCCGCTTTTGTCGTGGAAAGCGAAGGTGGCGCGGAGAAGCGGCGAGCGGAAGAGCTTGAACAGTTCCTGGCTCAGGGTTTCGTAGCGCTTGGCCAGGTTATGGCCGAAGTAGATGGAGAGGACAAAGTCCTTGGACCTGATCTTGGCCAGACTTTTCTGGATGATCTCATCCAGGTTTTCCGAGGCTATTTTGAGGATGGTCTGGGATTTGAAGTCCTGGATGGTGGTGATGTCCGGCAGCGGCTTGTGGCCGCGCGCCGCGGCCAGCAGGGAAACATAGTAGCCGGTGCTCTGGTAGCGGTAGTAGCGGCTGAGGTTGAAGACCTTGGCGTTCTGCATGGTCGCGTATTCGGGCCGGGTCAGGTAGGAACGGGCCGCGACCACCTCCACGCCGGGGATGTCCAGGGGCCAGTCCGCAGGATCATAGACCACGATGAGATTGGTCATTGGGACGCGCCTCCGTGGCCGCGGGGGGAGATGATCAGCAGGTTGGCGTCGTGGGTGAGGACCCCGAGCAGGATGGCGCCCAGCACCCGGCCGATGTTCACCGAATAGTAATGGCTCTCCGCCATGGGGTTCTCTCCGTAGGGATCGGCAACCAGCACGTTGCGGGTTTCCTTGTCGTAACCGTACAGAACGACGAAATGGCCCACTGGTTCGCCGCGTACGTCATCGGGCGATTCGCTTTCGCCGAGTTCCCGGGAGGCCCGGTAGAGATAGGTGGAGCTCAGCCCGGTGAGAATAGGCAGGGAACGGCGCAGATATTTGCGGATCAGGCCCACGGTCAGATCGGTGAAGCGCAGTTCGCCGCCCAGCTCAAGAAAGTCCAGATAGCCCTGGGTTGCCGACCGCAACCTTTTTCCCTTCTTGTACGCCAGCTGTTCCAGCAGTTTTGCCCGGATGCCCTGCCGGTCGAGACTGAACCAGGTGGGGTCGAAGACATGCAGGTTATAGGTGTAGATCCGGGCGTGATAGCCCCGGCGCAGGGCGTGGCAGGCCAGGAACACGGCCAGGGTGCCCCGGCCGGTGAGGGAGGTGTTTTCTTCGATGACCTGCGGCAGGGAAACGGTGTCGTTGAAATAGCGGTAGATGGCTTGCAGGCAGGTCGGACCGCAGGTGGTGTCGTCGGGTTGCGGTTGGATATCCAGCAGGAGTTGGGTCGTCATGGGGGTGCCCTTGCCTCCAGGGGCTTGCGCCGATCCGTTGCGCAGCCGTTCGTTTGGCGCCGGTCTTCGTGACCGGAAGCTTCTCTTTCATCATTGTCGATCCCGCAAAAAGTGCGGAACCGACGCCGGCAGGCCTTGTACGTTGTTGAAATCCTGGCGGCGGATGGTCAGTATTTCGGTATTTGCGATATTCTCATCATTGCGGTATCCGGTGAATTTTTCAAGACCAATTTGTTAAACGGAAACAGAGCCTGTCATTCCGGCGGGGAACCGGATCGGAAAAATCGACCGGACGAGTGCCGCTATTCGGAATTTTTTAGGATAATCATGCGCTTCCGTTAAATTGAGCCTTGATTTTTTGTGATTTTGTGTGCGATAATACGACCATTCCATAGTGATGCGTTGGCAAGGGCCGTATCGACCGGCTCAGTAGATGATTTCTTTAACTTTCTTTGACCAAGGCGAGAATTATGCGTTGTCCCAAGTGCGGCTTCATATCCTATGATCTGTTGGAAACCTGTATTAAATGCGGGAAAAATATCAACGCGGCGGCAAAGGAGCTGCACGGTACAGTGGCGAGTATTCCTCCGCCCCCCTTTCTGCGTTTTGAGCAACCGGAACCCGGGAGCGAGGTGACGCAGGGCGGCGAGTCGGAAGCAGAGATGACCTTTGATCTGGGCGGGAACGACGAAGCACTCATCGACCTTGGCGCGGAAGAAAGCCCCTCGCTGGAGGCGGAGGGCCTGGACCTGGGGGGCGCGGCCGCTGAGCCGGCCTTCGATCTTGGCCTGGGTGGGGAACCGGCGGCGGAGCCCGTCTTTGCTGAACCGGCCGGCGAAACCCAGGAGGAAGGTTTTATGATTTCCGACCTGGCACCGGCCCAGGAGGGGGGCGAGGAGGCGGCGGAAGTAGGTGGTGAACCTGAGGTGGCCGAAGAACTCGAGTTTGCCGCTGCCGAACCTTCTCCCGCCAAGGCCGAGGCGGGCACGCCGGGGCTGGCGGACCTGAAGGTAGAGGGGATCGATCTGGAATCGGCGCCCGCCAAGGGCAAGACTATGCCTTCGGTCAAGACCGGCACGGCCCTGGATGAGTTTGATATCGATCTGGGCGACTTGATTCCCAAGAAAAAATAAGCGGCCGAGTCCGGTCCGTCACATTCTTACGACCCGCTGCTCCGTTACCGGGCAGCGGGTTTTTTTTCGACACCATCTTGATTCGCCGTGCCGCGTTATTAACCGGTATACTTCCTCCTTGACACTTTTGTAAATTCAGGGTAGTTTATCATGTTTTTTCAGCGTGAAAAAAACGGCCGGGGAGCCTTCCCTTTCCGGAGCACATCCCCGTGCGGGTTCGTTGCCGCGGGAAGGATGTCATGTTTTTTCTTGACTCGCTGCTCCGGAGTAGGCTAATAAGCAGCTTTCAGCTCAGGTGCCGAGATAGCTCAGTCGGTAGAGCAACGGACTGAAAATCCGTGTGTCCCTGGTTCGAATCCTGGTCTCGGCACCATTTTCAAGCATGGAAGGAGTTGCAGAGCTCACTGTAACTCCTTTTTTATTTATATTTTCGGAAAGGGCACTTGCGCTGCCGGCGGCCTGAACAGGTCTGTCCGGTGGGAAGATACTGAGGAACGCGAGATGAAAAGAGATCTACAAAAGGTACGCAACATCGGAATCAGCGCCCACATCGATTCGGGCAAGACGACACTGACCGAGCGGATTCTGTTTTACACCCAGCGGATTCATGCCATCCACGAGGTTCGCGGCAAGGACGGCGTCGGCGCGACCATGGATTCCATGGAACTGGAAAAGGAGCGCGGCATCACCATCCAGTCCGCCGCCACCTATTGCAGCTGGAAAGACCACGACATCAATATCATCGACACCCCCGGCCACGTGGACTTCACCATCGAAGTGGAGCGTGCCCTGCGCGTCCTGGACGGCGCGGTACTGATCCTCTGTTCGGTGGGCGGCGTGCAGTCGCAGTCCATTACCGTTAATCGGCAGATGACCCGCTACAAGGTTCCCCGCATCGCCTTCATCAACAAGTGCGACCGGACCGGCGCCAACCCGGGCCGGGTTACCCTGCAGCTGCGCGATAAATTGGGGCTCAACGCGGTCATGATCCAGCTGCCCATCGGCCTGGAGAGCGACCTGGAGGGCGTGGTGGATCTGGTGACCATGAAGGCGGTCTATTTCGACGGCGACCAGGGCGAAAAGATCCGCGAAGCGGAGATCCCGGAGAATCTGCGGGCCGAGGCCGAGGCCAAGCGCGAGGAACTGCTCGATGCGGTATCCATGTTCTCCGATGAGCTGATGGAAGCGATCCTTGAGGAGAAGACGCCCAGTGAGGAACTGATCCGCGCGGCTATCCGGCGCGGCACCCTGAGCCTTGAGTTCACCCCGGTGATGATCGGCTCGGCCTACAAGAACAAGGGCGTGCAGAAGCTCCTGGATGCGGTCAACGATTATCTGCCCAGCCCCACCGAGGTTGAGAATACCGCGCTGGATCTGGACAAGGGCGAGGAGGAGATCCGGGTCAGCAACAACCCGGCCGATCCGCTGATCGCCCTGGCCTTCAAGCTGGAAGACGGCCGCTACGGTCAGCTGACCTACGTGCGTACCTACCAGGGCGAAATCAACAAGGGCGATACCATCGTCAACTCCCGCACCGGCAAAAAGGTGAAGGTGGGCCGCCTGGTCCGCATGCATGCCGACCAGATGGAGGAGATCGAGGGCGCGGGCTCCGGCGACATCATCGCCCTGTTCGGCATCGACTGCGCCTCCGGCGACACCTTCTGCTCCGAGAACATCAATGTCTCGATGAGTTCCATGCACGTGCCGGCCCCGGTTATCTCGCTGGCGATCAAGCCGGTGGACAACAAGGCCCAGGTCAACATGTCCAAGGCGCTGAACCGCTTCAGCAAGGAGGACCCGACCTTCAAGACCTTTGTCGATCATGAGACCAACGAGACGATCATCTCCGGCATGGGCGAACTGCACCTGGACGTGTACATCGAGCGGATGAAGCGCGAGTACAAGGCCGAGGTGGAAGTGGGCGCCCCGCGGGTCGCCTATCGGGAGACCATCACCCAGCGCGCCGACTTCAACTACTCCCACAAGAAGCAGACCGGCGGCTCAGGCCAGTTCGGCCGGGTGGCCGGCTTCCTGGAGCCGATGGAGGAAGAAGGGCAATACGAGTTTGTCGACGCTATTGTCGGCGGCGCCATTCCCCGGGAATTTATTTCGTCCTGCGACAAGGGCTTTCAGAAGTCCCTGGAAAAGGGCCGGCTCATCGGCGCCCCGATCACCGGGGTCCGGGTGACGATCAACGACGGTAGCTCGCATGCGGTGGACTCGTCGGACATTGCCTTCCAACTTGCGGCCATCGGCGGCTTCAAGGAAGGCTACATGAAGGCGGGTCCGGTGATCATGGAACCGATCATGAAAGTGGCGGTGGAAGGTCCCTCCGAGTTTCAGGGCGGGGTCATGGGCTCCATCAACCAGCGCCGCGGCGTCATCGTCGGTACCTTTGAAGAAGGCAATTACACCGTGGTGGAGGCCGAGGTGCCGCTCTCCGAGATGTTCGGCTATTCCACGGTTCTGCGCTCCCTGACCCAGGGCAAGGCGGAGTTTACCATGGAGTTCGCCACCTACAAACAGGTGCCCAAGAGCGTTGCCGAAGAGCTGATCAAGGCCTACGAGCAGGAAAAGAAAAAATAAATAGACCGCGGCCACTGCCCGCGCTACACTAGCAATAACACAGATTTTTTATATACGGAGTAAAGTCATGGGATACGAGCCGCTGGTCAAAAAGAACCCGCTGCGGGTACTGAAAATTGGAACAGAGGGAACGAGCGAACTGGGCCTGGTCATGGCCAGGGCCGGCCTGGGCAAGACCGCGCTCCTCGTCCAGATCGCCCTGGACGCGATCCTGATGGGCAACCGGGTCATCCATGTCAGCATCGGCGAGTCCATTGACAAGACCCGTGCCTGGTACGACGATATCCTGCGCTACATCCTGCAGGAGCACAGCGTCACCCGTCCGCATGAACTCATCGACATGGTCCAGCAGCACCGGATGATCATGACCTTCAAGGAGGCCTCTTTCAACCGCGCCCGCCTGGAAGAGCGGCTGAACGACCTGATCATGCAGGATATCTTCAAGCCCAGCTGTGTGGTCATCGACGGCTTTGATTTTGAAGGCACGGACCGTGCCGCCATCGAGGACATCAGGGAGATGGCTGCGGCGATGAGCCTGCAGGTCTGGTTTTCCGCCACCTGTCACCGCGAAGACAAGCGAGTCTCCCCCGCCGGCGTCCCGGCACCCTGTCACGAGGTGGATGACCTGTTCGGCACGGTGATCGTGATCAAACCCGAGGAGAACAAGATCCGCCTGAATGTGATCAAGAACCGGGGCGAGGCGCCGGCCGCCGATGCCGGGCTCGACCTCGATCCCACCACCATGATGGTGGTCAAAAAAAGCTGAAAGAGCGCATGGGAGCCTGTACCGCAATGACCGGCCGGGCTCCCGTGGCGGCTTTCTGACCGCGGCCATGCGTTTTCGTCCCTGCATTGACCTGCACAGCGGCAGGGTCAAGCAGATCGTCGGCTCGACCCTGCGGGACGGCAGTGCCGCCTCCCTGCAAACCAACTTCTCCTCGGATCTGCCCTCTTCCCATTACGCCACCTTGTATCGGGAGGACAACCTTCCCGGCGGGCATGTGATCATGCTCGGCCCAGGCAATGAAGAGGCGGCCCTGGATGCCTTGCGGGCCTGGCCCGGCGGCCTGCAGCTCGGCGGCGGCATCAACCTGGACAATGCGGCCGGGTGGCTGGAGCGGGGCGCCTCCCATGTAATTGTCACCTCCTACGTCTTTCATCACGGGCTCCTCGACGAAGAGCGCCTGGAGCGCCTGGCGGACAAGGTGGGCCGGGAGCGGCTGGTGCTCGATCTGAGCTGCCGTTTCCGCGACGACGGCTATTACGTCGTGACTGACCGCTGGCAGAAGTTTACCTCCCTGCAGGTTTCCGGCCCGACCCTGGAACGGTTGGCCGGTTTTTGCGATGAATTTCTGGTCCATGCCGTGGATGTGGAAGGCAAGTGCATGGGGGTGGATGACCGATTGATCAGGCTGCTCGCCGAACATGCGACGATCCCCACCACCTATGCCGGCGGGGTTGCCAGCATGGCCGATCTTGAATTGATTCTTGAGGCCGGCCGGGGCAGGTTGGATGCCACCGTGGGCAGCGCGCTGGATATCTTCGGCGGCAGCGGCCTGACCTATGCGGACGTGGTCGCCTTTCACCGTCGTCAACGGGTCAAGGGCAACGATGAGCAGTGAGGAGAGGGGCCGGGAAACCCCGGAACTGACCGAAGTGAAGCTCTTTGTCCCGGATGACCTGTACCGGGCCTTTCAGCGCTGCGTCTGGATTCTGATCAACGAAACCGGCCGGGATCAGCGCGACATCATGCGGGAGGTTGTCCGCGACTTTCTGGTCAAGCACGGTTGTTGAGGGCAAAACCGGCCGGCGGCCGCAAATCCCTTGCCGGAACCGGAGCAAAAAGGGTAAACT